>JAKORR010000303.1 GCA_029777735.1 Armatimonadota bacterium
ACCAGCGCAGGAGGCACACTCGAATTTGTATGCCACCCCATGCCTCTCCCCCGCTGAGAGTTGTGAGGCATAGGCTATCCTCGCTCCCTGGAGCTCGAAGGCTCTCGCAGACACTGCACCTCGGAGACCAGAGTCCTGGGATCAGGAGAGCTCGATGAGATCGATCCGGGCCGGGTCGTTGGTGCCCACACCCTTGGCCGCCGCAGTGGCAATGTGCCGGGCCTGCTGGCCTATTGGTCCTAGGCCTATCGCTTGCCGTCGCGCCTCGAGAATCTGTAGCCCAAGGAAATCAATCGCCACGGGGTCAGTGGCCGCCAGAATCCCGCCGTAGGGCCAAGTCATGGCAGGCTTGGCCGCCGGTCCCCCCTCTGCGATTGGCAATAGGGCATCCATGACGATAAGCCGCGTCTTCTCGCGGATCACCGGCAGGGAGTTGACGTCGGCTATGAAGGGATCGCAGTAGTTGTCGTGATGGCTGGCTGGGTTGTGGAAGGAGCCATAGTGGTTCTTTAGCGCTCCCGTTATGCCTGACGTGCCGTGGGTCTTGAGCACGGGCAGGTTGATGAGGGCCGTGGTGGTCCGGGTGAGGATCTGGCTGAGGCGGCCGTTGAAGCTGCCTTCGACACTGGCGTTGGGCTCATAGAACCCGTCGGTGCCGTAGAACCTGACGCCCTCTCCTTCTCTGACCACGGGGTAGCCGGTCTTGGTCATGTCGCCAGTGGTGCGATCCCAGACGATGATGTGTTCGGGGGGCACGCCTACGGCCCGGCAGCCGGCGATCACGGCCTGAACGACCTCCATGTGTGTTGAGGCGCCCGGCCCGAAGAGGCAGTTGATCTTGAGACCCACGACGTCGTCTGGCCCGACGAACTTGAGCCAAGCAGCCCTCAAGTCGTCCTCCCCGGCCAGGCGCTTGACCGCCGTGTGGACCATGTCGGTTACGGTCTGCTGAGGCAGCTCCCAGTTCGCGAAGGCTTCGGGCCTGAGCACACGAACCACAGTGCTTTTGCCCCCTGTGGGCTCGCCTTGGGCGAAAGCTTTGCCAAGGGCCAACATGCCAACGCCTGCGGCGCCAGCCGCAAGGAATTCCCGGCGTGTCATGCCTGAATCACTCATGCCAATCCCCCTTGTCGCGCGGTGGGTAACATATTAACATATTAACCTATCGTATACCAAGAGCCTTTGCGCGCCTCACGACACCCACAAGGAGACGGCGGGTGGTCTATTCCCACTTCAGTGACGCCATGAACCGCCGTAGCTTCAACTCCATCTCGTCCGCTATCTCAGTGTACCCATCTACTACATTGCACTGTTCGTGCGGATCTGTCTGGCGGTTGAAGAGCTCCCGCGCGGCGCCGAAGCGGTCAGCGGGGTTCTCGGGCACCTCGAGTGGGACTCCCTGAGGGCTCGGCGCGGGCCTTAGCATCATCTGGTAAGTCCACTGGTCTGTGCGTATCGTCCAGCTCGCGCCGTGATGGGCCGTGACGGCGAAGTCTCTGATACTGTCGCACTCGCCGGTGATTATCGGCCGGAAGGATGTTCCTGTAGTGCCGGGTGGCACGTCTAAGCCCAGGAAGTCGCACAGCGTTGGCGCGTAGTCGGGATGCTGCACGAAGGCTTCAATCCGTCGTCCTGCCTGCTCGGCGCCCGGGAGACGTATTAGCAGCGGCACGTGGGCCAGTTCTTCGTAGTTCCATGGTCGGCACTTGCGCACAACCCCGTGGTCATTCAGCGGCTCGCCGTGGTCGCTGGTGAAGAGTACCAGGGTGTTGTCGAGATAGCCCAGCGTCCGGGCGGCATCGAGTAGCCTGCCGACCCAGCGGTCCACGAACTCCACCTCAGCTGCGTACATCCGCTGCACGTGTTGCAGCTCCTCTGGCGTCAGGTACCCGGCCACGTCGGCGGGTACGGGGTCGATAATGTCGATGCCCTCGTAGCCCGGGTCGTACTTAGCCTTGAGCTCTTCGGGTGGGTCCCAGGGCTCGTGGGGGTCAAAGCAGTCCACCCACAGGAAGAGACAATCCCGGCCCCTCTGCCGCTCAAGCCACTGAATCGCCCGCTCCACGACCCGCGGCAGAAAGTAGTCCTCCTCGCGCCAGCGGCCCGAAACGTTGCGCAGATACTGCTCGAAGTTGCGCCGCCAGTGGGCCAGGTACTCGGGCGCGCTAGGACAGGGCTTGAAGTGTCGCCGGAGCCCGTCGGCCACGTCGATGCTCTTGTCGACGATCCACTCGTCATACTCCTGGCCGCGGATGAAGTACACCTCATCGAAGCCTCGGCCGAAGTTCATATGAGGCTTGTGCATATGGTAGACATCGGTAACGAGGGCTGAAGTATAGCCTCGGCCCCACAGCCACTCGGCGATGGGCAGGTCCGCAGGCTCGAAGGACTGCCACCCACGGAAGGGTCCGGTGAAACGGCCCTGCCACATCGCTGTGCGCGCCGGCAGTGTCGGCAATCCCTCGGCGTAGCAGTTCTCGAAAACGAGGCTCTCGGTGGCGAAGGACGCCAGGTTGGGTGTCTCGGCTGGGCTAGGGCCGTGACAGGCGAGGTGGTCATAGCGCAGGCTGTCGGCTACAATAACAAGTACATTCATGGCCTGGGCCTCCAGTAGCGGGTTACAACTCAGGTGATTCGCCAAGGTGCGGCTGTATCCTACACCAAGGCGGTTGCCAAAGGTTCGGGGGCCAAAGCGCGGTGAGGTCTTATGGCTACGCGTGGATCGTCGAGGGTCTGCCCCACTTGTGGTCGCGTACTGGACGAGCGTTTGTGGGAAGTGTGCCCACGATGTCGTGAACCTGTGCCAGCCGCTGGGGAGGAACTACCGCCGCCGGGAATGCTGACTAACTGGGGCCTGGGAATGTGCGCCCTGGTAGCCGGGAGTATGGTGGGTCTGGCACTGGCGGCCAGTCTGGAGAGTCCTTGGCCCTTGGAGTCGCGAGTAGTGCTGTGGCCGACAGGGCTGGGGGCGCTGGCGGCAGGTTTCGCCGCCGTCGTGGGGCCGCGTCTGATACGCCCAGCCCGGCGGTCTTTCGAGCGACTGCTGATCGCGCTGATGGTCGGGGCCTTCTTAGCCTGCACCGTGACCCTTGTCCTGTGGCGCAATCCCTATGGGCTGACGGCCGAGGTCGTGATTGTCACACTGGCGCTCTACATGCACCTGCGCCACAAACCAGCCGATTGGGGCCTCGAGGACTATCGCGGCGGGCCGACTAATCCAACCGGAGGCGAAGCAGAATGAGTGATGTCAGTGACCGTGTCGCCGAGCGAGCGCGACGATGCCGGGAGGCGTCGCGGGTGATGGCCTACAGCTCCGGCGAACAGCGCAACGACGCCCTGCGCCACACCGCCGAGAGATTGCGCACCCGTATGAGCAAGATTCTACACGCTAACGCCATCGACATGGAGCGCGGTGAGCAAAAGGGGCTTTCCTCGGCCATGCTTGACCGCCTACGGCTGGACGAAGAGCGAATCAATGACATGGCGATGGCCTGCGAGCAGATCCTGGCGCTGGAGGACCCGATCGGGCAGGTGATCGAGGAGTGGTCGCGGCCCAACGGGCTGCATATCCAGAAGGTGCGCGTGCCCATCGGGGTCATCGGGATCATCTATGAATCGCGCCCAAACGTGACCATTGACGCGGCGTCATTGTGTCTCAAGGCCGGCAACGCCGCCCTACTACGTGGTGGCTCCGAGGCCATCAACTCCAACCTGGCCCTTGGGGAGGTGCTGACCGATGCTTGCCGGGACGCTGGGCTGCCCGTCGGCGCCGTCGAGATTCTGGACTTCACGGATCGTGAAGCTGTTCGTGCCATGGCCCAGCTCAGCGAATACATCGACCTCATCATCCCGCGAGGGGGCCACGACCTCATCCGCGCAGTCACCGAGGACGCCAAGGTACCTGTGTTGGAGCACGAACGGGGCCTGACGCAGATCTACGTGGACGCCACATGCGACGTGGACATGGCCGTGACGCTAGTGCACAACGCTAAGGTGCAGCGGCCTGGTGTGTGCAACGCGGTCGAGAATCTGTTCGTCCACAGCGCTAATACAAACGCGCTGAGAGCAATCTGCTCGGACCTGCAAGCCAGCGGCGTTGAAATCCGCGGCTGCCCGCGTACCTGCAAGGTTGTGGAGGGTTGCGTGCCAGCCAAGGACGAGGATTGGGATACCGAGTACCTGGATCTGATCCTAGCCGTGCGCGTGGTGGACTCGATCGAAGAGGGCATGGAACTGATCCGGCGCCACACCTCGGGGCTCACAGAGCTTATTATCACTGACAATGAGGCCAACGCGGAGCGGTTCTTGCGGGAGATCGACTCGGCGTGCGTGTACTGGAACGCTTCGACGCGTTTCACAGACGGTGGGCAGTTTGGTTTCGGCGCGGAGATAGGCATATCGACCGCCAAGATTCACGCCCGCGGGCCAATGGCGGTACGCGAACTGACGACCTACAAGTATGTGATACGCGGCGACGGCCAAGTGAGACAATGACGGCAGCGGTAGACCCTTCCCGCCGGAGCAGAGGACGCTCGTAAAGGGTTTGTGCGCCGGGGAAGTTTACAATGGAGATAGCCCAACAGATACGCGAGAGCCTGAGGCGGGCCCGACGAGTCATCATCAAAGTGGGCACGCGCCTTGTTACCCTGCCCGATGGACGGTTAAACAACGAATTTCTGGGCGGGCTTGCGGCGCAGGTGGCTGAATTGCGCGGGCGCGGCGTTCAGGTGCTCATCGTGACCTCTGGCGCGGTCCACCTCGGCCGGCGGATGCTCCGCGGCCGTTCGGGGACTAGCGTGAGCATGAGACAGGCCATGGCTGCCCTCGGCCAGCCCGAGTTGATGCGGGGGTACATCGCCGCACTGGGGCGTCACGGCCTACTCGCAGCCCAGCTCCTACTGACCGCCGAGGACACCATTCGCCGCGAGCGATATCTCAACGCCAGGAACACACTGGAGGCGCTGCTACGCGAGGGTGTTGTGCCCGTGATCAACGAGAACGACAGCGTATCCATCGAGGGCGTGACGGTGACCTTCGGCGAGAACGACCGGCTGGCAGCACTGACGGCGGTAACGGTACGCGCCGACGCGGCAGTATTCCTCTCGGACCAACCTGGCCTGCTGACCGCCGACCCGCGAGTCCGGTCGGACGGGCGGTTGGTGCCCGTGGTGGGCCCCGAAGACGATGTGTGCGATCTGGCGGGCGACGCCGGCGGGCCGGAGTCTACTGGTGGTATGGCGAAGAAGATTGAGGCGGCGCGCCTGGCGTCGAGCTGCGGCGTAGTTGTGGTTATCGCCGACGGGCGGCGCGAGGACGCCGTGTTGCGCGTGTTGGACGGCGAGGAAGTGGGTACTTTATTTATTCCTAGTCCCGTCATGGACGCGCGCAAAGCCTGGCTGGCGACAACGGCGCAGCCGAGCGGAACCCTAGTGATCGACGACGGCGCGGTGCGGGCGTTGCTGAACAGTGATGGTGCTTCTCTGCTGCCGGTGGGAGTTAAGGAAGTGCGAGGTGAGTTCGAGCGTGGTGATCTGGTGATCATCGAGGGGCCGGAGGGGCATGAGATAGCTCGCGGCCTCACCAACTATTCTGCTGGAGACCTCAGGCGGATACAGGGCCACCGGACACAGAACATCGAGCGGTTACTGGGGCGAAGGGGTGATGATGAGGTGGTCCACCGCGACCATATGGTCATCACGGCAAACCAGAGGTAAGAGGAGCGTGGGAGGCGCGTGGGGAGGCCTGTGCTGAGGACGGTGGGTAGCGATAAGGACGTAGGAACCTCCCAACCAGGGCGTGAACCGTATAACGGTTTCCACCGACCTGCGACTGCGAAACCCTGACGTCGCAGGGGCAGCAGAAGATAGGCGTGTCAGGCCTTGATGACGAGCAGCGGATCGAGCCTGGCCACAACCTCCGCTAGGCCCCACTCAAGCGTCAGCATGAGGACCTGGCGCCCTCTGTAGCGCACCGGCAGAGAAGTGGGGTTGCTAACAAGGTCGGAGGCCTCGGAGGCTTCGCGATCGAGCTCGAAGAACCGCAGGTTGCCCGACGACCAAGCGCGACGGACCCCACGGATGCCTTCCAGGGCGTAGCCGCCTCCGTGTGGTATAATGTTTGCTGACCTCAGCGCGTGGAGAACGAACTCTGGTACCTCGCCTGCCCGCGGCAGCCGGCTGATCACACCGTCGGCCAGATTGGGCAGACCGCGTAGTAGATAGGAGGGCAGATCGGGGCGCAAGGTCAACGGCAGCGGGTCGTTCCATAGCGTGCTGTGGCAGCCGAGAAGCATCTCGGAGGCAGAGAGCAGGCCTTGGTGATACACGTTGGCCAGTGGCCGGAAGTCGCCGAAGAGAGCTTCGGCCGCACGCAGGCGTTTGGCGGCGGCGAAGTCAATGGCCCGCCGCACAAAGTCGACGTACTCAACCGCCGCGTCGCCGGTGAGGAGCCTCAGCGGCCCCCAGGGTGTTTCAACAACTTCCGCAAGCGCCATCAGTGTGGGTGACTTATCCCAATACAACCCAGGGCCCAGGGCTGTCGTATCGCGCAGTTCGGGGCAGGACGCATGGATGATGAATCCGTAGGGCGGCAGTTCTAGCCCGCCAGGGAAAAAGTGCAGGGCGAACAAGTCGATGAAGTGGTTGCCGGCGGTGAAGTCCCAATCGAGTGTGATTCCGTCCAGCTCCTGAGTCGAGGCGAGCATGCTCTCGAGCCTGGAGGCGACCTCATGGGCCTCGGGCCGGTGCTCCAGTCCGCCAACGAGCATGCCGCAGGCGTTGGGCTTGGCGTCGAGGACGACCGTGGG
>JAKORR010000304.1 GCA_029777735.1 Armatimonadota bacterium
GATGGGCGCTCCCTCAGCCTATCAGCAGAGGACCTGGGTACGGCGGTGGCGCGAGCCGTAAATGGCGCGCTGCGGCGCGTACACAGCGAGTTTCCACGCATTGCGCCCAAGCGTCCACTGTTGAATCGTGAACCTGTTGATCTGATCTACGAGCAGCTTGTGCAACCGGGCGTAGCTGACCTGGAGCCGGGTAGTATGCTGGGCCTGTGGGCCGAGGCAGTTCTGGGGCCGCTCGGCTTCCTGGCGCGCGAGGGAGACCGGGTTGAGATCACTGCCCGAGGAAGCTTGTTGGTGCGGCCTCTGATGGACCTGCTACGCGCGCGGGACACGTCGTCGGCTCAGGAGATAGGTCGGGCCGTGGACTGCGCTGAGATAGCAGGGGTGCTGTTCAAGTCCCGTCTGGGTCTGCCTCCGGAGCTATTCGAGCTGACGGCGGCCGTGCTCGTGCGACTAGGATACCTTGTGGCGCTGGACGGCGAGCACCGGCCCGTGGTGGTGCAGGACGTGCCGCCTCCCTTTGCCGCGACAGTGAAGTACCTAGCGCGGGCGCCGGCCCTAGGCCCTACACGCTGGCAGGCCATCGGGCGACTGATCCGGGCCATCGGCTCGCAGGGCACCATCGCCGGCGACTACGAGGGCCAGCAGCACGCCTGGGATATGCTGGTGGCTGCAAGGCACGAGTGGCTGGAGCTGATCGCCGACACGCGGGAGCGCCTGGGTGCACTGTGGGAAAATCTTGACCAAGGCCCAGAGCAGTGGCAGGAGACGCTGGAGGAGTTAGACTCTGCCGAACATCTCTTCCGGCTCATAAACCCGGCGATGCCCGCCCCTCTTGGGCTCGTGGAGCTGGCCGACGCGGTGTGCGAGCTGGTGGCGAAGGAAACGAGCTTTGGGGCACTGGCCAACTTCCTCAGCCGCCTGCGGTCCCTGGCAAGCTTTCTGACGGAGGATGTCCCGGACGTGGTAGGCGTGTACCGCTATCTGGTACATCCCAAGCTCAACGCCGAGCTGACCAGTGACGTGGGAATGAAGCGTGCTCAGCTCCTGGAGTTCATCAGCGGTGGCGAAGGCATGGTCCGCGACTTCATGACCTTCCGGCGCCTGCAGCAGGTCTTCTTCGTCACCTACGCGCGCCGCTATATCTCCTGGCACACGCGCGCCTATCAATCCGATCAGTTCGAGCGATGCGCTGCGATGCTCAACTCGCCTGAGTTCCGTGCCCTGGAGCGGCTGGGACGGCTGGAAGTGAACGTAGAGCATGATGCAGCTTACGTACGGGCTCGGGTAGAGGAGGCAACCCAGCGGCGCTGCACGTACGCTGGGCTTGACCGCTCGCTGCGCATTTCCCCTGTGTGTCCGCAATGCGGCCTGGAGCTGGGCTATGAACCGGAACTTCCCGATGCGGACGACCTGGCCAAAACCATAAACCTAGGGCTGCGGGAGTATGCGCAGGTTCTTGCCGCGCCCGAGTTTCGCGAGCAGCTTCGCAAGTATATGGCTGCCCTACCGCGCTGGGGCGACCTGTCAGCGCGCCTGTTGGAACTGCTGAACATCACCGGTACCCTGTCGCCGCGGCAGGTACTGACACTGTTCAGCGATGAGGTTATCCTTCACCTCAACCGCGTGTTAGCAGGTCAGATCATCGTACCGCGAGACCTGGGCGAGCTGCGTCGGGCACTGCAGGGCAAGACGCTGACGCAGGAGGAGGCCCGGAGGATCGTGATAGAGTGGCTCGAGGGTTCAAGCGAGGACGAGGAAGATCACGGCGACGAGCTGTACGAGTTCGAGGACTGAGACTCTCTACGTGCAGCTGAGTGTGATCGCCTCGGATCGTTGGGCTGCTTCGCAAGTCTGTAACAGGCGCTTCGCCGAGGTCGTCGAGCCCTGCGGCACTAGTTGCCCCAGGGCCGAAAGCAGGAATTTTGAGCTCCGCGCAGCGCGGGGGGCGAAAGTCGATCTATACTGTATCAATCAGGAGGATATTGTCGGAACTATTTCGCTCTTACAGAAATAGGAACATTCCTCCTGGAGGGCCACTAAAGCCAGTTCTCCACGGTCTATGTTGGAATCGCGGACGGAGCCTCAGATGGCATGGGCTGCCACGTTTTAGTAGGGACAATATAGGGTAAAGATATGGTTTGCCTTCTGGAGGCGCTAAGTCAAGAACCCGTTGAGATTCCCTCGCCACCGCGTGTGTTTGCCTTCAGTCCTCGCGCGGAACGAGGTCGATGGCCGCCTGGCTGCACAGCAGAGCGCACAGCCCGCAGCCGTCGCAGTCGTCGGTCTTGACTTCCATCTGGGCACGTCGCTCGATGGCCAAGTAAGGGCACGCGCGCAGACAGTCGCCGCAGGCTCCGCAGCCTCCACAGCCTAGGCAGCGCCTCGCCTCGGCCTCGGCGAGGCGCAGGCTCAGGCCTCGGTTGGCCTCCACCGGCTCGATCAGGCGTGCCGCGGCCTCCGACCGCGCGGGTTTCTGCCGCCGGGTCAGAACCAGGTCCTCGCGGCCCACAGCGTCGAGGGCCTCTTCCGAGGAGACCACTGGCAGGTCCAGGTCATAGAGCGCGGCGGAAGGCTGAGGGCCCCGCAACCAGGCGTCCACAGCAAGCGCAACACGCTTTCCCGCCGCCACGGCCTCCACAAGCGAACGAGGCCCGGTGACCGCGTCCCCGCAGGCGAAGACACTGGGGAGAGGTGTAACGCCGGTAAGGGGATCAGCTGCTACCCGCCCATCGACGAGTAGCTCCTCCAGGCCAGCGGTCTCAACCCACGACGTGTCTACTTCCTGCCCCACCGCGACGATGACTGTGTCGACGCGGAAGGCCACCGTCTGGCCCCGCAGCACCGTAAAGGTGGCCCGCCCATCGGGGCCCATCTCGCCGGCCTCGGTGCGAGAGCAGTGTACTTCGAGCCCGCCTCGCTTGTCCCGACGTATCTCAGTTGGCTGCACCTGCTCAACCACCTCAACGCCCTCCTCTATCGCCTCAGCCAGGTCCTCCTCGCGCGCGGGCATGTCCTGGAAGCGACGGCGGTAAAGCAACAGCACCTGTGCACCATGCCTGCGGGCGACCCGCGCAGCGTCCAATGCTACGTCGCCACCCCCGATCACCGCAACAATGCCACCCAGAGGCGGAACCTCGAGGCCGAGGTTGTGGTGGCGAAGCAAGCAGAGGCCCTCGATCACCCCCGCCTTGTCCTCGCCGGGCACGTCCAGGCGTCGCTGCCGGTGGGCGCCACAGGCCACCACCACGGCACTATAGCCCTGGGCGCGCAGGTCCTCGACCGACAGCGCCTCGCCCAGGGCCACACCCGTGCGCAGCTCTACGCCCGCGTCCCACACACGCCTCAGATCGCGGTCGAGCACGTCGCGCGGAAGACGATAGGCCGGGATGCCCACGGTCAGAAGCCCGCCGGGCAAGGGTAGGCGCTCGAAGACCGTCACCCCGTAGCCCAGCAATGCCAATCGGTAAGCGGCTGTGAGGCCCGCAGGGCCGGCGCCGACCACTGCCACTTTTTCGGCGCGTTCTTCGGCGCGAGGAGCCTGAACTGGGCCATAGGCCTCGCCATGGTCCGCGGCAAAGCGCTTCAACTCACGGATGCCGATGGGGTCGTCGACGTCGCCGCGCACACACTTGCCCTCGCAGGGATGATGACAGCAGCGGCCCAACACGTGGGCAAAGGGATGATTGGCGACAATGAGGGCCAGGGCCTGGTCATACTTGCCTTTAGCCAGTAGGTTTACATAGCCCTGCACGTCTTCGCGCACCGGACACTCGGCCCGACAGGGCGCCACGCCACGCGTGTTGATCCGCGCTGCAACACGCCGGGTGCGGTCCACTTCTTCCATGCCCAGGATCCGCCCGTCCAGGCGCCCGCGCAGTTCATCAACGCTGGCGATGCCCAGGCGTTCGAGAAGCTCGGCCAGCTCGGCGTTGATGTGCCTCACCGCCTCCCAACCGCGGAGATAGATGACCGAGCAGATCTGAACGGTGATTGCTCCGGCTAGGATGAGGGCAGCAGCGTCGCGTCCAGTGGCTGTCCCGCCGCTGGCGCTGATCTGAAGCTCCGTTTGCGGTGCAATCGTAGCCGTCCAGCGCAGCACGAAGTTGTGCATCCAGGGGCCTCCGTGGCCTCCGTAGCTGCCGTGGAGGACCGGTCGGCCCTCCTTAAGATCTACCTCCAGGCCCAGGAAACGGTTGAACAGTGTAACGCCCTCGACGCCGGTCCCCTCCAACGCCGCGACCATGTTGGCGGGCGAAGTCAGTTGAGGCGTGAGCTTGATTATTAGCGGCTGAGCGACCACTGCGCGGACTCCTCGCGCTACCTCAACGATCCGTTCCTCAACCTGTTGGCCGCTAAAGGCAATCGAGCCGTGGGGGCAGGAGACGTTCAGCTCAATCGCGTCGCACCCCGACTGCGTGATGAGGCGTGAGTTTTCGATGAAGCTCTCGACGTCTTGGCAATCGACGTTGGCAATGACCGGGATTCCTACACGCCGCTTGGCTTCCGCGAGCATCTCGGCGTAGGCCTCCGCGTCGTGCTCACTGGCCTGCTCATAGGAGTAGAAGGTGTCAGCTACAGCCTCGCCGAGTCGACGGCGCAGGAGGGCGTAACGGGGCGACGGGGACTGGCGCATCACGGCCAAGTCGCTGAAGCCCTTGGCGATGACGGCGCCTGCGCCCCTTTGCTCGGCGCGTTCTATCATCTCGGGGCTGCGCGTAATGCCGCCCGACCCTACTATGAGGGGTGATCTCAGCCGCAGGCCACAGAAGCTCGTCGAGAGATCGGGCAAGAGTCTTTCCTCCCCCAGTGAGGTATCTGGCCCGCGCTGCCCGGGGGCTGCACAGGACTTTGCCGATTATACGATATTGGGGGACCGCGTGGCTTGAAGCACCAGTAGCGTTGCTCTCTATCGGAAGGCCGGGCCCGCCTGGCCGCCGTTGAACTTTACGTGCCCGTCGAGGTAGCAGACGTTGATAGAGCTCTGGTGCGACTGATGGAGTGTGATGTTCTCCTCGGTGCGAGACAGCTTGGTCCACGGATCCACCCACAGCCAGCAGTCGCTATCCCAGCCCTCTGTCATCACGCGCGGCGTGTCACCAGCCCACGTACACAAAAAGCCCCACGAGATCCAGGTACCATAGGTTGGCTTGCCCGGCGTCACAGTGCTCGGGAACTGGTCATAGCTCAGGTAGTAGTACCCGATGTTGCCCGCCGCCTTGTTCGCGTCGGTGGGCGCGTAATCTGGCATCCACGTCGCGATCCTCATGACCGACGGACAGTAGAAGATTTGCATGTTCTTGACATAGGGCAAGAGCTGCGCCACCAGTCGGCTGTGGGTCGTGGAACTGTTGCAGGCATAGTAGTCGCAGGGTAGCACCTCGTCGTGGTCCTGCGCGTACATGTGCGCCGCGAGCCCCAGTTGCCTGAGGTTCGAGGCGCAGGTGGTCTTGCGCGCGGCTTCCTGAGCTCGCGCGAACACGGGGAACAGGATCGCTGCCAGAATCGCGATGATTGCGATGACGACTAAAAGCTCTATTAGGGTGAAGGCAGAGTGATGCTTCACTTTGGTATCACTCCTCCGGGCGTGCATTGAACGCCCATGTTACACCTTGCCGCGCGAAGACACTCCGCCGGCAGAGATAGGAACGCTTGTACATACTGGCGGTTCCAGGTGGTTCACTACTTGAAGGCTTGTATCGCCTCGCGGGGCCAGTACTTCACGTGGCCGTCCACGTAGAGGATGTTCATCGATGCCAGGTCGCCGCCATGGATGCGTTTCTGCGCCGGCTTGCAGTACCAATCGCAGGCCAGCCAGTAGTCCGTATCCCACATCTCCGTCATCACTCGTGGCTGGTTACTCCAGGCCGCCTGCGCTAGGAAGTAGACCGACAGCCAGGTCTTCCATTCGTTGGCCTCGGTCGGTGGCTTGGGGTTGGCCGTGGCCGGCAACTGGTCGTAGGAGAAGTAGTAGTAGCTGAAGTTGCCACGCGCACGGTTGTCGGGCGTGTCCGCGATGTGGGAGATCCCCACGCCCCGGGCCGAGGGGCAGTAGAGGATGTTGTAGTTCCTCATGTAGGGCATTACTTGCGTTACGAAACGAAGTCTCGAATTACCGACGCCATCCTCGAAGTTACAAGCGTACGAGTCGCAGGGAAACTGCTCATCGTAGTCTTGCGCATACATGTGACACGCCAGCCCAATCTGCTTGAGGTTTGACAGACATGCACTCTTCCGCGCCTGCTCCCGCGCGCGGGCGAAGACGGGAAACAGTATCGCGGCCAGGATCGCAATGATGGCGATCACTACTAGCAGTTCGATCAAGGTAAAGCCTCTTGTCCTAACCATGGCGGATCACTCCCTTGTCCCTGAATCTCAGCCCTGCGCGGTGGTTCCACCAGTCTCGACCATCGCGAATCCGGGAAGCGCTGTCTCAGCTCCTGCCAGCGTGCCTCCGCTCGCTGTGACTTGCCTAGGTGCTGCAGGCACACTCCGGCGAAGTAAAGCGCCTCGTCCTGCCATCGGTTACCTGCCTCGCCACGGAAGTTGGCGACGGTCAGTACCCGCAGGAAGGCCTCCAGAGCCTGACTCCATTCGCGGCAAAGGAACAGCTCCAGACCGATGTGATGCCAGATGACTGCTTGCCCCTTATCCGGAACCCTGTCGGACAGCCCTCGGAGGGCGTACCGCGCGTCACGGTCAAAGAATGGCGGCACCCCGACATTCATCTCGCGGCCAAGAGATACGGAGAAAGCTGCCTGCACGGCCTTCCTCTGGTCCGCGCTCAACTGCTCGTGCTTTTGCACTTGGGCCAAGGCACTTTCGGCGGAGGCAGCCCAGGGCCCGCCAGGATAGTCGCGCGCCAGCAGACGCCACTGGATAACGGCAGCGTCCGGCTGACCCATCCAACAGCACAAAATACCGGCCCAGTACCGAGCCTGTGGCCTGGCATCGGGCGGGGGCTCGCTGCCCTCCTCGCTGGCAGTGGCCTTAGGAGGTGGGTAAACGGAGTGAAGAACCTTGAAGCACTCAGCGAGAGCTCCAGGCAGGTCCCGAGCCTTAAATAACCATGAGGCGGCATTCAGGCCGCGGCCTTGCATTGTGTCGTACGTTGGCCCCTCGATTTCGCTGGACAAAATGCGCATAGCATCCGTGGGAACACCTTTGTCTTCTATCACTTTGCCGGTTGAGCCTGCGACATAAACAGCCCTGCCGGCAAGGTCGCCCCACTCCGTGCCAGCGAAGAGGCTCGCACATTCGGCCCATAGGTCCATCGCCGCGGCTCTGTTGCCCGCCAGCCACTGACACTCGCCTGCGCGGAACAAGGACATGGCCTCCAGGCTGTTTGAGAAGGTGACGCCAAAGACCCTCGTGTAATCTCGGCCACCCAGGGTGTAGGCTCCACAGCGCAGCTCGTCTTCGGCTGCGGCGAAGCTCCTGCGAC
>JAKORR010000305.1 GCA_029777735.1 Armatimonadota bacterium
AGGCTGTCGACAGCTCCGGGTCCACCCACGGCCGCCAATGCATCGCGGAGAGCTTGCTGGGGGTTGTAGCCAGCGGGATTCCACAGATACGAGGCCGCGCACAGCAAGCCCACGTAGTAAATCTCCCCGCCGCCTGCGTTGTAATGGACCTCCGGGCTGATAAGTTCCGCAAACTTGTCTGGGTACTTGGTCGTGAAGGCATCGAAGAGGTAGTGCGGCGGATTATGGTGGGCGTACAGCGTATTGTCCCATAGCATAACCTTGCGCCCCCCGAGTAGGCCCTGGTAGTAGGCAATCGCCTCCTCGCTAATGCTCAACGACCGGACCTGGGGGCCGGTCCAGACGATGCGCACCTCCTTTGCCAAGTTCTCCCCCACCTTGCGCAGGTATTCTTCGCCGCCGGACCTATAGCGCCCGCTAGGGTTCCAGTAGTACGGCAGCACGACGTAAAGCGCCACATCCGGGAAGCTGCGGCGCAGGCTCTCCCAGAGGTGATTGATCATTGCCACGTTGACAGCGGCCAGATCGTCGCCGAACTTGTCGATGTCGCGCTGGCTGCGGACCTTGTACAGGCGCGGGCCCTCCTTTACCTGCTCACTGGCGAAATCGTCCAGGCAAAGCATGACGCGGCGACCGCCAGCCGCTGGCCCCAACGAGCACGTACGCACCAAGGCCTCCAAGTCCGCCGGGTCCGACACTTCGATGTGCTCCTTCCACAGATAGTACGGATTCACAAAGGGCATGCAGTCGAGGCCGCGAGCACGCATGAACTGAGTCATGTCGGCCACGAGGGCCTTGTAGTCGTCGCTCGGGGCAGGCCACTGATCCATTCCTAGCGTCGTGTAGCACAGGTTGTAGCAGTTGAAACGCGCGTTGGGACACCACCGGCCCAGATTGCGTAGGGCTTCCCAGTCCTGTCCCCCCGACTTGAAGGACCGCAGGCGGAAGACGGGCCAGTCCCGTACGTCGATCGGGTGAAAGACCACCTCGCCCCCGCGGCTCTCCAGCATCTGCTGGAGAGCCTTGGACGCCCAGTAGGTGCCGACCTCGTCGGCGCCCACGGCAAGCACACCCTGACCGATTTGCTTGTGGCTGTATGAGGCGATGGAGTAGCCTTCTGGCTGGGTGACCGGCTGGACGCGGCAGGCCTCAAGGTGCCTGGCGTTGAAGGGATTGGTGCGCGTGGTACCAAGGCTGAAGGCAATCGAGGCGCCGCGAGCGGCCTGTGGATCCGTAGCGACAGGTACGTCGGGCCCGCCAAGGCCCCTGATCCTAGCCGCAAGCTCTTCGGCCGCCAGCACCTCCGCCACTGGTGCGCCAGGACCGACCAAAATCACGGCATCGGCCTGCGGCTCGCCGACCTTGGCCACACGCCAAGTCTCTTCATGGTATTTGACTTCCTGGGGTGTTGGCAGCAATCGCTTGGTGAAGAAGTGAGCCCAGGGCACCGGCTGCCCCTGAGCAGCAACAGCTCCAGCGCATGTGACGGCGATAAGTGCCATGATCCTCATATAAACATACCTCCCGCAGGATGCCACGAGTACTTGGATATGTGGCTTCGCGGGCGGGACCGGCGATACCTTCCCACAGGGCGAGCCCGCCTGGGTCGCCGGAAACAATAAGTAGTGTTGCTGCAGGCCGCAGGTCTGGCGTCCGGCCCGTCGAAAATCTTGCCAACAGTTCTTAGTCCTTGGGAGGTTGCAGCCAGTGCGCTTTGCTACTGCACGCCTATCCGCCACCGCCAAGGCGAGTGTCGCTTTCGCCGCGGCTATCCTCGCAGGTTCTCCGGCCGTCTCGCAGGCGCCCGCTGGGCGCGTGTTCACCGCTGTGGCAGAGCCCAGCCTAAGCTACCACGTGGCCAAGCCCGAGGAAGTTGAGCTGGCGATACGCGACCTTGCGCCCTACTTCGACATCGTTTGGGTGCGCATACCCCCCTGGACCAAGGACATCTTAAATCACCGCCCAGAGATCGAGCGCGCTCAGCAGATCATCGACGCGGCGCACGCGGCCGGGATGAGAGTTGCCTTCTGCTTCTCCTGGGCAGGCCTATTGCCTCGCCAATCGAGTATCGAGGCTCAGGGCGACGGCGAGCAGCTGTTCGGTAAGACCCTTGACCCAACCACCGGGGCTCTCACCACCGTGGAGGCCTGGGACTACGGCTCGCAAGCGGCGTTGGACGAGTTCCGCACCCGCTGCCGGCGGCTTTTCGCTCTTGTCGATCGTCCCGCCGAGATGTTCGTGGTAGACGAGGAGATCTTGGCAACCCCCGGTCAGAATTTCTGG
>JAKORR010000306.1 GCA_029777735.1 Armatimonadota bacterium
AAGGATGGTTCGGAGCCAGGCGCGGACTCGCTGTCCGAGAGGCAGGTAATGGCCCAGATCTTTGCTTCCCTGCCACCGAATATTGGCATGCGTGGGTTTCCCTGGGCTGGTGAGGGTATCGGCCTGGGCGAAGGTGGCGGGGTTGAGTTCTGCGGCGGCTATGGCAAGGGCCTCGTGTGCACCGACCACACGCCTAACCTGGCTGTGATGAGCGGAGTGCAGATCGATAGCCTCACGCCACCACCACAGCCAGCTACGCCGCTTCTTGAAGCCGATAAGGTCTATGTGGCCCTGACCATGTCAGATGGTGACAACCTGAACACCTTCTACGACTACTTCCGACCCTACTTCGAACACTCATCGCACGGGCGGTTCCCCATCGGCTGGGGCATGGGCCCTACGATCCTGGACCTGATGCCTGCTGTGGCCCAGTGGTACTACGAGCACGCGCAGCCCGGCGACGAGTTCCTGGCGGATGTGTCGGGTATTGCGTATGTCTTTCCCCAGACCTATGCCGAGCGCTACCGCGACAGGGCGAAGGTACTGGCCGGCTTTCTGGACTGGACTGCCCGGTATATGAAGCGCCTGGGCATGGCGACGGGACGGCCTCATGGCGGCGACAACGACCGCCTGAGTGCCTATGCCGAGGCGATTCCCTTCATGCACTCTATCTTCGCCGACTACGCCTATGCCGAGCGAGGCTATGAAGAGAGCGTCTACACCCTGCCGGGTGGCATGCCCGTCTTCCGGGCGCTGACGAGCTGGCGCCATGGCTCGGGAGGGCTGCTGAGGGAGATTCGCGACGTGGTGGGACAACGACGGCCGGCCTTCGTAAATGCCTTCGTGCACAACTGGACCTTCCGCATGGAGCATCTTCAAGCGGCTGTGAATGGGCGCGACGCCGATATGGTATTCGTCACGCCGGCGCAACTCGCGCAGCTCTATCGCAAGGCTAAGCAGGAGGGGATAGTGAAGTAATTCTGTCTTCGGACAACACGGCTACGGCCGGGCGCACAAGGGGGCCTTATTGACCCCGGCGCTGCGAGTGTCGATGACGAGAAAGCTCAGGCTGTTGGCGGCGGGCGATAAAAGGCCACCGCGCCTAGGGCCGTTGCTCAAGACTGGTCCTTACCTGAAGGGGCTGCTGCCGCGCCACAGAAGCCCCCGGCTTGGAAACCAGAGGGAGGAAGCTCATGGGCAGAAACGCGGCGCAATCTGAGCGCCTGCTGCTATTCCTTGCTGGCGACTTCCCCCCGGATGTGGGCGGCATCCAGCGGTACGTTTACGAGCTGGTCCGTGCCTTGGTTCGGCGCGGCGAGCCGTGTGTTGTTATCGCACCCAGGCGCCGGGGATGCGAGGGCTGGGACGCGGCCCTGGGCTGTCCCGTGATTCGGGTGGCTGGCAGGGACAAAGCAGGCCTGGCCTTGGCGATGAGTCGTGCTCTAAGGTCCGTGGCGTCTAGATCACGACCTTCGCTGGTCATCGCAACCAAGTGGATGCCAGAAGGTCCAGCCTACCTTCTCGCCCGCGGACGTCGCCTTGCCCCTCTCGCCCTCCTGGGGTACGGCAGGGAGTTTCTGCCGGAGCAAGGCCGGCCCGTGCGGGCGTGGGCCCAGAGGGGAGTGCTTGACGCTGTGGACGTACCCCTGGCTATCTCCAGCTACACGCGCGACGTCTTCGTAGCCGCTGGTGTCGTTCCCGAGCGAGTGCGCGTGATACACGCCGGCGTTGATGCAGCAATCTTCGAGGGACGCGAGGACGAGGGGCGGCAGCTTCGTGAGCGGCTTGGCTTGGGGGATGCGCCGCTGCTGTTGACAGTGGGACGCCTGGTGCCACGCAAGGGCCACGACCTTGTGGTGCAGGCCCTGCCGGAAATAGCACGACAGGTGCCGGGGACGCGCTACGCAGTGGTGGGCGAGGGGCCCGAGCGGCGTCACATTGAAACTCTGGCCCGCTCTCTGCCTCTAGGCAATCAGGTCATCTTCGCCGGGGCAGTCTGCGAGGGAGAGTTACCGGCGTGGTATGCGGCCTGCAATGTGTTCGTGATGCCCAGTCGAGACGTCCCTGGCGAGCCGCCGGAAGGCTTTGGCCTGGTGTACCTAGAGGCCAACGCCGCGGGCAAGCCCGTTATCGCCACCCGAACGGGGGGCGTAGCGGAGGCCGTCGTGCACGGGGCAACAGGCCTGCTCGTGGAGACAGAGGACCTTGAGGGCCTTGTGACAGCGGCGGTCCGATTGTTGAGAGACACGGATCTGAGTGCCCAGATGGGCCGCACCGGGCGAGCTCGTGTCCTGCACGAGTTCACCTGGGACAGGGTCGCAGACCGGTTCCTGGCCGCAGTGGCTGAGGCCTGAGAGTAGATGTAGTGAGGCACACGGGCATTACTTCCTGCCCGAGTCCCGGGGGGCCGAAGCCAAATCAGGCTCTTCCCTGGATCCCGGCAGTATAGTTGTACGCAAAGTAAGCCGCCACGGTAGCGTCGCCAACCGCCGTGGTTATCTGGCGTACGGGCGTCAGGCGACAGTCGCCCGCGGCAAAAAGACCCGGCGACTTGGTTTGCATCTTCTCGTTCGTGACGATGAAGCCGTCCTCACGTTCCACGCTGTCACCCAGCCACTCGGTGTGCGCCTCATAGCCGATGGCCACGAAGACGCCTTTGACCGCTAGCTCGCGGTCCTGCTGAGTCTTCACGTCGCGGATGCGCAGCCGCTCGACATGGCTTTGCCCGATGATCTCCACGACGACGCTGTTCCACACGAACTCGATGTTCTTGCACGCCAGAGCTTGGTTGGCAAGGTAACTTTCGGCCCGCAGCGCGTCGCGGCGGTGGATAACATAGACCTTTTCGCAAACTTTAGATAAAAATAGTGCCTCTTCTATGGCAGTATTGCCACCTCCGATGACAGCTATGGTCTCTCCCTTGAAGAAGAAGCCATCGCAGGTGGCGCAGTAGCTTACGCCGCGGCCAGTGAGCTCCTTTTCGCCTGGCACGTTGAGCTGCCGCGGCCTACCGCCCGTGGCGACTATGACTGCTGCTGCCCGCGCTTCGCCGATATCCGAGAGCAGGATCCACAAACCGTTGTCCGCCCGGGACAGGCCCATGACCTCGGCAGTCACGAAGTCCGCTCCTACTTTCTCGGCCTGCCTGTGCACGGCCTGGGCCAGCTCGAAGCCCGACACCCCATCGGGGAAGCCAGGATAGTTCTCGATGAGGACGGCCGTGGCGGCCTGTCCGCCGGGAAGGCCTCCTTCGTAAACGAGTACATCCAGCCCGTACCGGCTACCGTACAGAGCTGCCGTGCAACCGGCGATGCCGCCGCCGACAACTGCAAGTTGGCAATCACGCAGGGCCACCAGGACCTACCTCCGATGAAGGGTGTTGCGCGGTTGTCCACCGATCGGGCTCACAGTCCGCTGGTGCCTAGGATATGCTCGAGAAACTGGCCGTAAGCTCCCAACTCCTGGAAGGCCTGGTTAAGCCGGAAGCCCGGGATGACGATAGCGCCATAGTTGTTGGGCTTCGGCGCTCCTTCCACGGCCAGTTGATAGGCATAGAAGTTGAAAGGGGCCCGGCCCTTTGGAGGGACGTTCTGCACCTCCGCCAGGCCGTACCCAGCCGCTTGGTTCCCGACCAGGAGCATGCCGCGCACTACACCCACCGCCAAGGGCTGGTCAGATTCGTTGAGTACCTCGCCGTACATCTGATAGACGCGGCGAACTCGTCCTTCGCCATGGAATTCGAGCTGCGGCACCTCGACGCACCGCAACCAGAGCACGCGTGCTGTGGGTTGCTGAGGGGGAGGTGGGGGGGGAGGTGGTGGGGGAGGAGGTTCCTGCACCTCAACCACCTTCGGCGCGGGTGGCAAGGGCGGTGGCGCCTGAGTCACCTCGTGCTGGGGTGGTGGCTCTGGTGCGGGTTGGACTACCTGCGGCTGTGGCGCGGGTTGGGGTACTGTCACCTGTACGGAGGGCTGGGGCGACTTGCCGAAGACGCCGCTCAGCGCGAGGATGAGCGCAGCGACCGCCAGCAGTGCCAGCACGGCGAGGGCGATCCAGATCGCGCGGTTGCCTGCCTCTTTCTCGCTGTCTCTCGTTGATCCCATCTGTCTCACCCGCTCGAGGTCGGTCCGCAGAGTGAGGTCTTCAGGTGCCAGTTCCACTGCTCGGCGCAGCAAAGCCTCAGCCTTGGCCATCCGGCCTGCAGCGAGGTGGAGACGCGCAAGTTCCGCGTAGGCCCAGGCGTCATCTGGCCGCAGATCCAGCAGGGCACTGAGAGCCTTCTCGGCTTCTGCCACACGGCCGAGGCGGACCAAGGCATCGGCCTGCGTCCGGAGACATCGCGCGGCCGGCGCGCCCCGGCCGGCGGCCTCTCTCGCAAGCCGAACCGCCTCCTCAGCACGTCCGGCACGAAGAGCTTCCTCCGCCTGTTGGATTAGGTCTTCCGTACTCATGGCATATCAGTTCCCCGGACAGTATGATGCTTGCCCTGAGTATATCATAGGGCCAGAAGCATCACCGCGAAAGGAATCCTGATACTGGGAGCTTCGCCCACAAGACCTTTGGCTCTCTGGAGCTCAGAAGAAATCCCACTCGCCGACCGAAACGCCCCGGTTAAGCTTGTCGGCCACCAAGGGCGCATCTACCACGGCAATGACCCACACGGGCAGATAGCCGACCCCGCAGATCGCGGTTCCTCCCACCACGGCGAGGAGGATCAGCAAGGCGCCTTTCTTGATTTGGCCATTATAGATCTGCCCTAGGCCTGGTAAGACCACAGACAGGAGAACCGCCAGCCATGGTATCTTCTCCTCCCGTCTCGGCTCCTGGTCCATGAACAATCTCCTGCTAGCCTGCCTGAGACGTGTCACCAACCGTTGTCTCGGTAGCCCTCGCGGCCCGCGATCACGGCTCGCCGCGGATGAAATCGATCCTGATGTTGGCCTTGGCGGCTCCTGAGGTCGGGTCAAGTCTGATAGCAGTGATCTTCTTGCCTCGCCACAGCTCATGCGCGCCGACATCAAAATAGTAGTCGTGGAACTCCCCGTCAGCTTGGATTGGCGTGTCAATTTTCTTGTCCTCGGCCATGGTCGGCGCGTCCTCGGTCGCCCAGAACCATTGGGTGGCGTCCCCCGCCGATACCGCCATGCGCACATGCACTCGGTTCACACTGTTGCCGTCTAGGTTGCAGTTGCTTCGGACCATGTAAGGATCTGGCCCCGTCGTGGTTACGACCAGACATCCGTCCGCCAGCGAGAACGGGGCCAGGTCGTGGGTCGGACGCCAGCCCCCATCGTCTCGGTCAAACTCGAACTCAATCTTGCTGATTTCCTGAGGCATCAGGTTGCAAACGCGGTACCTTGCTGGTGACACCTCCACCTGGAACTCGCCAGGCTTGCCGGGGCTGATTTCCAGGATCGAATAGCTGACGTGGTAAGTCCAGCCAACCACCTCGCCGGGTCCCAGCACGTCGCGACTCGGCAGCTCCGCGCCGTTGACCTTCACAGTCTGGGGCTGACCTAGGCCACACAGGACCACCCGAGTGGGCACCGGCTCAGGAGCGATCACTTTGAATCTTAGAGTATCGCCTTCGGCGACGGCGTCATCTATTGCCCCGCAGGCGTTGATAAGAACCGTACCTCCGTCGAACTTGACACTTGTGGTCAGGGGCTCTGGCTCGTGCCCCAGCAGCCTATACACGTTCTTGAGGATCGCCCGCGGCGCGAAGATCCACCCGGACTTAGTGGCGTCGATGGCGCTGATGCTGTCGGGCCACAGGGCCAGATCCTTCTCGCCATCGCCTTGCTGGTAGATCCCGGACACTGTGACCCCGGCGGCTAACATCCGCCAGGGATAGGTGGTGTCCACCTCAGCCAGCCGCAGCGCGGCGAAGGCCCAGCGCAAGCCGTTCCACTGCACGGGCCGACCGAACCAGGACCAACGGTTCCAGGAGGCTCCGAAGACCGGAATGGAACCGTATCTTAGCCACGGATAGGCGTCCACATCCCACTGGTACAGGAAGGGCAGGCCGGTCTCCTCCCAGTAGACTGCACGCTCAAGCCACTTGCGATCGCCGGTGATTTGGTAGGCTTCCAGACAAGCCTCGCAGGCGTCTGAAGAAGCAAGCACGTCGGGCGTGTGGACAGGCACTTCCCAGACCTGTGCGGCCCGCGGCACACGGAACTTCTCCATGTAGTTGAGGGTCTTCAGGCCTGCCTCTAGGGCCTGCTGGTCTCCGGTCATGCGGGCGAAGCGCAGCAAGGTATACGCATTGCGGGCGACCAAGCCATTAGCTTCCTGGCCTTCGTAGCCCAGTTCCGCGTAGTCCATGCCCTTGAACGTACCGGCGGTTTCCACCCGGGTGTGGAAGCGCCAGCTACCGTCCGGGCCTTGGGAGCGGATGAGCCTCGCCGATGCCTCGGACATCCCGACAAGACTGTGCACCGGCTCGCCGAAGTTGAAGCCCAAGTCGTCAGCTTGGGGAACAACGCCGGGATACAGGCTCTTGACCAGCATCACGCGGTCGTCAATTTCTCGCCGCAGGTCGGCGTCATCCGTCAGCCGCGCACCCAGAACACAGTCATACAGGTAGCTGGGGTTCGGTGATATGCGGAATCCGAGTGTTGGCCCGCCCTTGTGGGGCATCCATCCCTTCTCCTCATCGTCCCATAGCGTCTTGAGGTAGGCCTGCATACTCCACTCGACCTCGTCAATCCATTCTGACCGCGCGGGTTCGGCCCACTTTCCCTGGCGCGTGGCGGCCTGAGCCCAGGCGGGCAGCTCGTAGCCGCGGAACTGCGGCGCGGCCTCTGTGGCCTCGGGCGTGGCCGGGCCTTTCACGTGCGGCAGGGCCCGCGGTGCCGCCACGCCGTAGATGTCGAACCACGCCCGCATCGGGTCCATCGCGCTAGACGAGTCGGGATTGACGTAGATCGCGCTGACCAGCCGCACCTGTCGGGCGTCCACACCCTCGGCAGGCCACGGTTTTTCCGCCACACGCTTGTTGGCCGGCACATACTCGGGCACCGTCGGCACGAAAAGCCCCATGGCCTGCGACCCGTGGCCCGCAGGCTTGTCAGGCGAGGCGAAGAGGGCCGAGGGACGGTCCACGTCGGACCGGTCTGGCGTAAGGTCCGCCCGATTCTTGCCGTCGGCCCACCGGCTCCGTGAGTGCCATAGCAGCCCCACGCAGGTCTTGCCGTGGAGGACACCCATGCAGGGGATGGTAACCATGTGTGGGTGGACCACATAGCGCAGCCGGTGCTCGTGGTCGGCAGCGATGTCCAGCGTGGATGAGGAGTCCTCGCCCGCCTCCAGCCACTCCAAGCCGGGGTATAGGGCCTCGGTCTTTTTGTTGCCGAAGGATCCCTCGCCGACGCAGACCCTCGGGCCTTCAAGCGCCAACAGTATGCCCGTCCGCGGCGCGGCACAGGAAACCTCGTAAGTGATGGTTTTGCCCAGGGTGCTCGAAGCCTCTGCCTCGACTGCTGTAGCGAGGCTTATGCGTATCGGCCCGGTGAGCCCAAGGCGCTGCAGATCAGGATCGGTAACCGTGAAGATCATCCCCGAGGGCTTGGCACGCTGCAGGTCGGCTTTGGTAGCGCCTAGGGGCGTGACTGCCGCCCTAGGCTCGAAGCCCTCGGCGTAAAGGTTCACTGTCTTCTCGTCACTGGCCTTGACGACAGCCCGACCCAGGTAAGGCAGCGCACCGGCCAATTCGCCACCAGGACGTGTGAAGATCCAGCCGATCCCGTAGCCGAATTGGTTCTTCGGAAAGACAAGATCAAAGGTTGCACAGGATAGACTGGCGGCATCTTTCGGGAGAGCCCGGGGCTTGGGCGGCTCAGTGCCGACTATAAGCTCGGTCCGCACTGAGCCCGAAACACCGTCTGGGGCCCCCCAGGAGCAGATGAGCCACGCGCTGGGCGTTTGTTGGCGCGCCCGTAGGCGGAAGTCCACTCGACCGAGGCTGCAGGGCGCCGCGGCCTCAAGCGTGGCTGTGCTCTCGCCCAAGATCTCAACCTCGGCTGGGGCCTGCAGGCTAGCCTTTAGGCCACTGGCGACCGCGGTGCCGTTATTCTGAACTACCAGACTCACCC
>JAKORR010000004.1 GCA_029777735.1 Armatimonadota bacterium
CAAACCTACCATCCCACGCCACGGAAGCCCGTAGTTATGGATACGACTGCAGGCCCCAGAACCACGACCAACAGCGCTGGGAAGATGAAAAAGATCATTGGGAACAGCATCTTCACTGACATGGTTGCAGCCACTACGCGCACCTTCGAACTGCGTCGGGCACGTAGAGCGTTTGCCTGCGTCCTGAGAGTCTTTCCGATGCTCACTCCGAGCTCGTCCGCCTGCAAGAGTGCATTGACGAGCAGGCGTACTTCATCTACTCCCGTTCGCTCGGCTAGGTCCTCCCACGCCTGCGCTCGGGGCTTTCCCAGTCGCAGCTCCGACAACAGGCGTTCGAACTCATATACCAGCGGCCCCGATCGCCGTCGCACTACCTCTTGGAGTGCACTGTCGAGCCCGACACCGGCTTCTGTGCTCACGACCATCAAGTCAATGATGTCAGGAAGACTCTTGCGTATCTGATTTTGACGCTTTCTTATGTAAGCGTCAAGGGCATATTGAGGTGAGAAGGCTCCGAAGACCACCAGGAGCAATGTAACCGCCAGTCGCATCAAGGGCTGCGCAGAATCCCAGGAAAGGTTGACCCAGACCCCGGCCACCGCGGCAAGCATCAACGCCAGGCCCCGGAGTGCCATGAAGCTCTCACTGGTCAGACCTCCTGGGTAGCCCGCTTGGTCTAACCTGGACCGAATCTCGTTGACGGCGCCCCCGGGCGTCGACGCACCGATGGCCTTCGCCACGTTGGAGACCCAGGGCGCCAAGAGACGCTTGTGGAACGGCACGGCCAGCTCTTGTTGTACCGCTGTGCCGATTCGCTCGCGCCCCTTGGTGACCTGGATAAGGCGCTCCTGAGTGAGCACACCCTGGGACCTGCCAACCACGCCCACGACAAGGGCAATAACCGCTACAGCCACCAGTATCAAAATGATCAGGAGCATAATGCATCCCCTCTAGATATCCACATCAAGCATCTTGCGGATAAGAAGAGCCCCGAGAGACATCAACAGCCCTGCCGTCAATGCCAGGGTCAGCCCGACAGGGGTGGTGAACAGCGGCTCGAGGTACCCTGGGTTAAGAACATTGACGGCCAGCGCTATGCAGATAGGCATGGCGAACAGGATACCTGCCGAGAGCCGCACTTCAGCCGTGGCCGCGTTGATCTCCCCTTGCAGCCGTAGACGCTCGCGCACAGTCTCGGCAATATTGTCGAGTACTTCGGACAGATTCCCGCCCACTTCTGACCATATCTGGATAGCAGCTACCACAAGCTCAAGATCATAGCACTGTGTCCGGTCCACCAAATTGTCCAAGGCCTCACTGGTTCCCATGCCCATCTGCACTTCGGCCGCCAGTCGCCGGAACTCGTCCGAAATGGGCGGCTGCATCTGCCCTGCCACCGTCTGGACACCGCGCAGCAGCGAAAAGCCGGTGCGCAGTGCTGCGGAGAGGATATCTATGGCGTCAGGCAACTGACTGGCCAGATCTCGTCTCCGCTTGGCCTGTCGCAGTTTCACCACGACCCACGGCAGCAAGCCGCAGCCCATACCGACAAGTAGGCCCAGAGGAATCTGCTTGGTGAGGACCAGGCCCAGAGCCGATCCGACGAGCAGCGACAGAGCCCCGAAGGCCACGAGCTCAGAAGGTTTCAGCAGCAGCCCCGCTCGCAGAATCTCCATCTGTAGTTCTTCCCACAGCGATGTACCACGGAGCAGGGAACTGAGGATTGGGGCTTGGTCGGCCGGCTCTCGCGGCCCCCTGCGCACGCTTGAAGGCGTCGGCGCCGCGCTTGTTCCTCGGAGTCTGGCGACTCGCTCGATAGGGTCGCCGTTGGAGCGGGACCAAAGCACGGCTGTAACGCCGAAGACCAGGCCGGCAGCCACAACGAAGGCCAAACCCGCCAGCACCACGGGCGGGATCATCTGAGCCACCTCCTCGTAGCGCTCGGTGGCGCGAAGATGTCTGGAGGCAAGGGCACTCCTTCAGCCTCGAACAGGTCCATGAACAGCGGGCGAGTGCCGGTAGTGACGTGCTCGCCCACCACTCGGCCCTCGCTGTCTACCCCGTGCTGGTGATAGACGAAAAGGTCCTGCAGCACAATCTGGTCCGACTCCATGCGCTGTACTTCGGTGATATGTGTGATCTTGCGGCTCCCGTCGCGCATTCTGGACTGGTGCACGATCAGGTGCAGAGCAGAGGAGATCTGCTCGCGTATGGCCCGCGAGGGTAGATCTACCCCTGCCATCAGCACCATAGTCTCAAGGCGCGAGAGGGTATCGCGAGGCCCGTTGGAGTGCAGCGTGCTCATTGAGCCATCGTGTCCTGTGTTCATAGCCTGCAGCATGTCCAGGGCCTCGGCGCCGCGAACCTCCCCCACCACTATCCGGTCCGGCCTCATTCGCAGCGCATTGCGGACGAGATGGCGGATGGCCACTTCCCCCCGGCCCTCTATGTTCGGCGGGCGGCTCTCCAGCGTGATCACGTGGTCCTGCTGAAGCTGTAACTCCGCCGCATCCTCGATCGTTACGATACGCTCATGGGCCGGGATGAAGCTTGAGAGCGCATTGAGCGTCGTCGTCTTGCCGCTGCCTGTCCCTCCCGACACCAGTATGTTGAGCCGGGCCTTGACGGCGCAGTCGAGGAACAGACACATTTCCTCAGTAAACGACCCTAGCTCTACAAGACGTTGTGGCGTCAGCGGCGTCCGCGCGAACTTGCGGATCGTGACGCACGGCCCGTTCAAGCACAGCGGAGGAATAATAGCATTGACGCGCGAACCGTCGTTCAAGCGCGCGTCTACCATGGGTACGCTTTCGTCAACACGTCTCCCCAGAGGGCTAACAATGCGGTCGATAACCCGCATCACGTGCTCGTTATCCACGAACTTGCGGTCCGTGAGATACAGCTTGCCGTCAATCTCGACGTAGACCTGGTGAGGCCCATTCACCATCACTTCGCTCACGCGCGGGTCGTCGATAAGTGGCTGGATCGGTCCATACCCGACAACCTCATTCATTACCTCTTCGACCAACGCCTCGCGGGCCCGGGCCGTCAAAGTCACCCCGCGCTCCTGCACCTCGGCCTGCATGAGCTGGAAGACGCGTGTCCGCAACTCTTCGTTCGTGAGCCTCTGGAGCACCGGGAACTCGGTTTCACCAAGAAGGCGCCGGTGCACCTTCACACGCAGCTCATCCAGTAACTCTCTGCTGCCTTCTGCTGTCTCAGTTGCCATCTAAGGTTCTCCCACTCACTGTTTCAGTACTCCTTGCCGACTTCGGTAGCGACACCCTCTGCAATCTTGCGCCCTCGTCTTACGATTCTCTCCCCAAGCTGCGTGATGGCCCGCGCGGCGGGGCTATTGGGTGTGCGAGTCACAAGCGGCACCCCCTCGTTCATCGCCGCGGTGCAGTTAGCTGGGTCAAAGGGTATCGTCAAGTAGTCCTGCCAACCCGCGGCCTTGGCGACATCTTCTGGCTTCAGGAAGCCACTGGGAGCCGCTTTGTTGACCACGGGCATCAGACGCTCTTTCGCCACGCCGGCAGAGCGAACTAGATCCGTCACCGTGGCCGAGTTGCGCACCGACACGATGTCCTCGGGGGTGCCCACCAGGAGCACCACATGGCTGCGTCGCGCAAGGTAGCTGGCCAAGGGCCACAAGTTCGACGGACAGTCTATCACCACGACGGAGAAGGAGCGCTTCAGGATGCCCAGTATGCTGCTGGCAGCGGCTGTGGTGACCCGGTCGAACTGCGACAGCTCGGCAGTCGGCTGGTCAGACGTCGCGGGCAGAAAACTCACGCCGCTCTGGTGACGTATCAGCGATCCGGTGACCAAGTCGTTGTCCAGAGAGGCCATTTGCACCAGGCTCATGAAGCTGCTGGAGGGAACCACATCGAGCAGTATGGCTCCATCGCCCAACTGCCCAGGCGCTTCCAGCAGTACCACCTTCTCGCCCTTCTGCGACAGGCTCACAGCCACATTGACTGCGATAGTCGTCTTACCTACGCCGCCCTTGCCACTGCTCACCATTACCACAAGCGGAGCCTGAGCTGCCTCCGTCACAGACGCCAGGGCCGACAGGGGCATCCCCCGGCGCACAGTGATCAGCCGGTTCAGAACGTCGGGGAGCATCTCGAGGCCGTCGATGGACACGACCGCCCGGGCGCCTGCTATCATCGCCGCCCGGCGGCCTTCGTCCGTCTGTGCCCGCGTCACCATCACGCAGGCCACATCAGGCGCCGCCCTACTCACCAGTTCACAGACTTCGGCCCCCCGCAGTCCCGCCAGGTCCTCCCACAGCAAGGCTACGTCCGGCCGTAGGCGATAGGCGAGTTGTGCTGCCTCAAGGCCGTCCTGTGCGTAGGCTACTGGGTCGAACCCGCCGGCGCGGATGAGGATATCGCGTATCACATCACCCTCGCCTGGGTTCACCTCAGATATGAGCACTCGGACGGCCGACGCCACTTACTTTGTGCCACCTTCTCCTACCGGAGGCAGAATCTCTGGGCTCAGGAATATCACGAGTTCCGTCTTGGTCTCAGTGATTTCTTGCCGCTTGAAGAACTCGCCGATGATCGGAATGTCGCCGAGAACCGGGACCTTCCTCAGAAGCTTGCTCTCATCCTGACGGAGCAATCCGCCGATAACCAGAGTCGAGCTGGGGGAGACTGTCACAGTCGTCGAGCTTCGACGCGTCTTCAGCGCTGGAATGCGCAGACCCGCGACCGTGACGCCCGAGCCATAGTCGATGGCGCTGACCTCCGGCTCAACCTTGGTCACGATCTGACCAGCCTCGGTCACCGTTGGCGTTACTCTGAGGTCCACGCCGTACTTCTTGTACTCAATCGTTATGGCATTGAAGCCCTCGCTCCCAGGTTGGGAGACCGGTATAGGTATCTCACCGCCGACCAAGATGCTCGCTTCCTCACCATCGTTGACGACCAGGTTTGGCTCAGCAAGAACCTTGGCATAATTCTGCTCCTCAAGAGCGTGCAGGTCGGCTCCGAGCGTGTAGTAGTTATCAAATCCACCTTCAGCCTTGATCAGCCACGGCTGATCCACAAACGTCCCATCTATGATCTGGCCCCAATCGACGCCATACCGCTTGAGCTTGTCGCGGTTCACGTCGACTACCTTCACATGAACGATGATCCTCCGCTTCTCCGGCGCGACGACACGCACCAGGTTCAGGACCTTGTAGGCTGGTGGCAGAGCGTCAACGATATCCGCTAGCCGACGGGCCTCCTCCTCGTCCCCGACTGTCCCTTCCACAGCCACCGACGCTGGTCCGATAGACCGAACCGTATAGGTGTCGCCCACCGCCTCCCGGACCATCGCCAAGTACTCGTCCAACGAGGGTTTAGGCTCAGGCGCCACGCGCACCAAGTTGATGATCTGAGCGCGGCCCGAGTAGGCCTCCAGCAGCTTGTTCGCCCTCTCGGCATCCTCGGTGGTTGGCGCTTCGCCCTCAACAACCACGGTGCTGTCGGAGAGCATCCAGACGCTGTAGTGCGGACCGACCGCGGCCTGGATCTCGTCCACAGGCGCCGCGGACGACGGCCCTGCCGTGGTTATGCTGGCAATACGTACCTCATTGCCGAGGGCCTCCTCAAGGCCCTTAAGCTCGAGCTGCATCTGGGGCGAGACATTGCCACGGACCACAATAGTCGAAGTCCCACAGACAACGTATTCGTAAGACGGCCCGTACAGCTTCTGCATCTGGCGTGCGGTGGCTTCTGCTGGCGTCAGGTCCTGCCCCTCGAGCGTGAGTAGGTCAAGAACTGTCATCTCGGGCCCGGCTATTTGCCGCGCAATCTCCAGCGCCTTGTCGCGCTGAGGCTCACCTGGGCATGTCCCACTCAGGACGATCATCTTCTCACCCAGAGCGCTCACGTTAACATAGTCTGCCACCAAGTCCCTCACTCGACGCACTAGGGCAGTCGCGGTGAGTGGGCTGCGGACGGTCACAGCGTACTCATGACGCCCGCGGGCGTCCCAGA
>JAKORR010000307.1 GCA_029777735.1 Armatimonadota bacterium
CACCATCGATTTCGACCCGGAGAAGCCCGAGCAGACGAGTGTCGACATCACCATCGACGCGGCCAGCATCAACACGTTTGAGGAGCAGCGTGACGCGCACCTGCGTTCCGCAGACTTCCTGGACGTTGAGAACTACCCCGAACTCACCTTCCGCAGCAAGCGTGTCGAGGTGATCGACGACCACCACGCCAAGCTGTATGGCGACCTGACCATCCGGGGTAAGGCGCGCGAAGTGCAGCTTGACGTTGAGCACAGCGGCGTCGCCAAGAGCCCGTGGGGCAGCTACAGCGCGGGCTTCACAGCGCAGACGACCATCAACCGCAAGGACTGGGGCCTGGAGTGGAACCAGGTGCTTGAGACGGGCGGTGTCCTGGTTGGCGAGGAAATCCGCATCAACATCGAGCTGGAGCTTATCCGGCAGGAGCAGGAGGCGTCGGAGGCCGAGGCAGCGAACTAGCAGCAGCCGGTTCGCAAGAGACCAGGGGCGGTATCCCCTGGCCTCTTGACCCCATGCAGGGGCGACCGGACAATCCGAAGGCCCTGAGTCGCCCCTGCACTATCCAGTATTGTACACGATAAATCGCCGTATGCGGCGCAATGTCGAGTCGGTACGTCAGGTAAAAAGCAGCGAGCCCGGTCAGCCACCGGGCTCGTCGTTTTGAACGGGGCAGGTTGGGCTCAGCCGTGCCGGTCGGCCTCCTTGATCAGCTGGACAAGCTCCTGCCACTCCTCACGGAACAAGTGCACCGTGAAGGTGCCAAACTCCAGGTTGTAGACCGGCTCGCCGTCATCGTCATGGCCCAGCAGCACGGCGAAGTTCTCCGTCTCTGCCAGCAGCACCAGCGGCATATCCTCGTTCGGGTTATCGTAGGCCATCGTGACTCCTTTGTGCGCTATCTTGTATTATTCCATTATAGTCAATCGTGCGGCTGGCAGGCGCTCACAGGCGGAGCGGGCGCTCAAACAGCCACAGCGCCCCGTCGTCGTCCCACTCCGGCTCAAAGCCCGCGTACTGCGTAGCCCGCTCCAGCCCCACACCGACGGGCATCTTCCAGGCGGC
>JAKORR010000308.1 GCA_029777735.1 Armatimonadota bacterium
ACAATCTGGGCAAGTTCAGTGGGAAGCCGTGGTGCACTGGCCTGCAGGGCTATCGTCTTCTAGGTGGAAGCTCTAGGAAAGAAGGCCGCGCCAACCTCTTTGGCGAGGTACAATGGTGCGGTCTGGGCTGAGTGCAGGGCAGAGGCGGCGGGATTCCTAGCCGAGAAGCGGACGTCCGTCTGCAGGAGAAGGCGTATGGTCGTATGGTTGCCTGCTGAGCCGAGCAGCAGAGCATTACACGGTCGCCGTCGACCGCCTGCGCGCCGCCGTCGGGCGCCTAACATACCTTAGTCGGTCCTGCTGCCCAGTACCTTGCGTGCCTTCTGAATGAGCTCTGCCACCTGGGCTCGAGCCTTCCGCAGTTTTTGCGGCTCCTGTGTGAAGTGTGTTAAATCCGCCACTAAATCATCGCTAATGGCCAGTGTCTCTTCCGCCTTGCTGACAAGCGGTGTGTTGCTGCCGGCCCGTTTGAGCTTCTCGGTCAGGTCGCGCAGGACCCATAGGTACTCATAGTCCTCGATGCCGTCGCGAAGGTTCTCCAGGCGCACTGATGACAGCGGCAGGAGGTCCTGGCCAGGGTATAGAAGCTGTCCGTCGCCATTGTGAGCAGCGCCTGCTTCGTTGCGCCACGTGGCCGGGTTCCAGGGCACCTCCGGCCAGCGGGCCTCGCCCTGTAGGTTGTCGTTCCACACGGCCAGGCCCCAGTAGAGGAGGCCCGTCACACCGAACTTCCAGCTTTGCCACGGCCAGAGGCGGTGGTCAATGCCGGGCCACTCGATCATCAAGTTGGCGAAGGGCTTACCAGGGCCACAGCACACGTACCACCAGACCTGATCGCCCTTGGCCTGCTGCGCCTGGAACTCCTCCCGGCGGTAGCGGCCGGTGTTGGGTGCCCACACGTCGACCACGTCGTCCAGCGCCGAGATGGGGTCGTCCTTGTAAAAGGTCTGCATCAGCCTCAAGTCAGGCATGGCCTGTTTGAGGGCGCTGTATAGTTCGCGGGCGTACTCGAACTGCTCCTGGCCGATCTCGTCGTGGCAGTAGACATAAGCGTACTTCAGCCAGCCGCGCCGCTTGACCCTCTCGTAGAGCTGCTTAAAGCGCGCCACCACTTGCGCGTTGTGCTTCTGTCGCTCTTCGAGCTTGCCAGTGATAAAGTTGGCATATCCAAGGCAAAAGGCTGAGCCACCCGCCTTGAGCTGGTGCTCGACCAGGCGCTCCAGGTCCCTATCGAAGTCTGTCCAGTCGCATAGATTGATGCTGATGCGGTGTTCGAGACAGAAGTCCATCCACTGCTCGTACATTTCCAGGGGGACGCGCGGGAGTCTGTAGAAGCGCTGCAGGTTGCCGGGCCGCAGCGGGAAACAGGTCTCGAGGTGCTGCTGCTTGGGGACTGCGAAGTCCCAGACGCGAACCTCGATGGGCACGCTCAGCTCGTGCTGCGCGACGGGCTTAACGGTTACCCGGCCGCGATATAGCCCTGCCTTGGCATTGGTGGGCACGCGCACGTTGATCCAGAGGGGCTGAACCTCTCCCGCCTTCACGTGGAAGTACTGCTGCCGCAGTAGTGGATCGGGCCACCAGCCGACCTTGGGCGTCGCGTAGTTAGGCTTTTCCGTCTGGACGTAGCCCACCACGTACCAGTCCACACGGGCGGCCGGGATCGTGGCCCCTCCCTCGCCGACAAGGTCGCTCACCTCGACAGTGGCGAACCGCAGATCCTGCTCGCCCGTCGGTACGACCACTATCTGTACGCCCTCAACCTCATTGCGCGCGGCCTCTACGACTAGCTTACGCGCCGCCGGCCGCTCCCACGGTTCGTCGCGGAAGACCTTCTCCATGGTGTCGGCACTGCTAATGACATAATCTAGTCTGGGCATGGTCAGGGCTCCTTCGCCAGCCAATCTGTAGGTCTCCAGGCTCAAGGCCAGGCGCTGCAACGGCCGATCGAGCATGGCCACTATGTCCTCAGATAATCTCTCCAGCGCGCCGATGGAACGTGATTCGGGGGAGGTACGCCGGACCTCGAACTCTTCTGCCAGGCGTTGCAGGTCAGCCAAGCGGGACTGCAGGTCCTCGCGAACTTGGTCAGAGAGCTTCAGACCTGTCATTTCGGCGTCGCGCTCCCGCAGCTTTTGGCTCAGGTCCGCCAACTGCCGCGCCACAGAAGGTATCGTCATGGTCTGGGGGCGTGAGCGATACAGCGCCCTGCCGTCGCGGTCCTCGACGACCAAAACGATCTGTGCCGGGCCCTCGTCCGTCAGCTCGAACTCCGCCTCAGTCTGAATCGTCGTGCCGGGTGCAAGGGCCACGAAGGCTCCGGCCCCTCTGCGCTGATCGCCGCCGCTGATCGCCTCGACTACCAGGCGGACCTCGACAGATGCGTCGGTTGCATTGCGCAGCTCGGCCCTCAACAGGTTCGTGCCGACTCCTGGTTCGGGCACCAAGGCTGTTGTTGGGTAAACAAGGCGGTCGGTGAAGACCAGCTCGCCGAATCGGTCGGGCCGATGGAAGCTCTCCCCGGTCGGAGACCAGGCGGTTATCTCCGGCACCAGGTGGTTCTCACGATTGACGTTGAACCCCAACGCCGTACCAGGCTCGATCGTCAGGCCCAGGGCGGCCAGCGGGATCGCGGCCTCTACATACCACGCTGCATCACCGGCGCTCGTCGCGGCCTGCCAATCGGGGTTCCAGTCCCGGCCCTTGGAGCCAGGTCCCGCATCCTCGTCCGACCGTGCGCCCGCGGAGTTGACTAGGAAATGAAAGTAGCGCCCAGCAGGCATGGGTGCCAGGAACAGCTCCACGCACTCGTCCTCGTGGACAGGTGCGTCGTGCGCTGTGTGCCGGGCCTTGAGACTCGCCGCTTGAGGCTCCTCGCACTCGAAGGCCACGTACAGCACACTGTCGCGGTGCCCCAGGCGCACTCGCGTCTGGCGTTGGGGCTTGCGGCCGTCGCCCGTGACAAAGCCATCGATGATCGATGCCCGCCCCCAGGCTACGTCGTCGAGCTTGCCGTCAAGCACCGGAGGATCCTCTAGCGCGGGGCAGTTCAGCACCCGCTCGCCAGGCGCCGGGAGCGTCAAAGACTTGGGCGCGACCTCGGAGGGTGTCTGCTCGTACTGCGCCTTCATCGCGTCGGTCATGAACAGCACATCGGCGAAGAAAAGATCGGACTCGCCTACGTAGCTGTCTGGGGTGTCGTCCAGAACGAGTCCGCCCACTCGCAACGGCGGATCAAGCCTATGGTTGCCGTCACCGCCCCAGGAGTTCTGGTTCTCGCGCGGGCTCAGGTCGAACCAAAGGACCTTCCAGCCCTTCCAGTCTACCTTTGGGCCATCGACGGAGGCGATATAGTGATGCTCTCCGCCGCCGTCGGAGCCGTCGAGGAAGAGGGCATGTCCCTTGCCATCGCCATACACCGGCCAGCAGGCCCAGACGTAGTCCGCCGGAATTGTCACGCCCCCCAAGCTCACGATCACCGCGTCGTGGCCGGGCGTGTCGAAGACGTAGCGCAGTCGTGCGCTGAAGGGTTTGTCCCAGACATGCGCAACACTACGCATCATCCGGTGGGGGCCCGGGTCGGGCGACCAGGGCCCATTGCGGTGGTGCGATAGGCCGAGCGCCTCCGGGCGATCGATGCGAATCGCCAGGGGCCTCTGCTCCTGGGCCGCGGGCAGTAGCTGCGCCGGGGCCGTGACGATTGCCCATGGCAGAAGAGTGGCGATCAAGCCAGTCAACAAGGCTCGCATGAGAACCCCCAATTATGCAATATAATCGCGTGCAACACCGCTAGGACTGCTCCCCAGAGACTATTTGAACCTCATCAGACCTTAGACCTTGTACGCGCCGATATTTATCCTCTCGCCGGCCACGGGGTCGTGCAGCTCAATCCTGCCGCCCGTTAGGTCTACGCAGCACATGGCTGGCTCGCCGGTTTCCAGGTGCCGCCAGTTGCGCAACATGCAGGCCCGTGCCCCCTCCAGAATCGCCACCGGCGTCTGCTGGCTGGCCGCGTCGGGGTACGTGCCCTCCAGATCTCCCGCCTCGGCGCCCAAGTACTTCACCCTGCATACCTTCTCGAAGCAGTCTACCAGGCTGTCCTTGCCGTAACCTACGCAGACTTCGCTACCGTCGGGCCGCTTCACCTGACGGAAGAAGTGGACGTTCGATGTGCGCGAGCCTTTGTTTTCGATCCAGTAGCGCAAGCCGCGGTACTGGCTGTCGCTCTCAGCCTTGCCCAACGTACCCAGCACGTGACTCTCTTGGTTTACAGGGCCCTCAAAGTCCGCGGGCGTGATCCAGTTGTTTTCATAGCTTACAAGTGTGCCGCCCGCATGGGCGACGAGGACCTGCGTCGCGTCGAAGGTGTCCTTGCCAAACTCCTCCAGCAGGCGCTTCTTGACACCCACGGCGTGGAGCGACAGCGGCTGGAGGCGCAGGTAGTGGCAGAACAGGTCTACCCAGTGGATGCCGACGTACGTGAAGGGATCTGACTGCTCAGCCCACTTGAAAACCCGTGCGGAGACCTCCAGCGGCTCTTCCAGCACTCCGCGGACGTGCACCGGGCTGCCCATCTGTGGCAGCAGCTCCAGGAAGAGGCGCTTGTGGTCAGGGTCGTAGCGCTTATGCATGTCCACACCCACGATGAGTCCCCGCTCGCGCGACAGATCCAGAATCTGCGACGCCTCCGCCGAGCGCATACATAGGGGTTTCTCCACCACTACATGCACGCCTCGCTCCAGCGCCGCCAACGCAGGCTCGGCGTGCAGGTGGTCCGGCGTGGCGATAACGAGTACGTCCAAGTCGGGATGATCGTCGAGTATGCGCTCCCAGGGCTTGTCGCCGTGATAGGTCCGCGGACGCTCACCTGTGCGCCTCTCGTTCTCCTCGGCTGCGCGGGCCGCCGACGCCTCGGAGCGCGTGCCCACAGCCACGAGGCGCACCCTGTGCCCAATGTACTCGGCGGCTCGGTCATCTAGGCCGATGCGGTCCAGGTAGGGCGAAAGGCCGTTGCGCTGTAGGTCCCACATTGTACCCGCCACAACGTCGGAGCCGAACATGCCAAAGCCGACCTGTGCTGCAACGAGTGCCTCGTCCCGCATGCGATGCTCTCACCTCAGCTTACCTGTCGATCAGTGCGGCAGGTTGTTCCCGGGCCGCGTCGAAAATCCTTTGCTGCCGGGTGGTTGGTCCCGTGTTGAGCGACAGCGTGCCCACGCAGGCAGGCCGCAGCGTCTCGCCAACAGTGCCGCGCGATCGTGCCCTGCTGAAGCCCTCCCGGCTACGCTCTCTGCCCAAGGAGGTTTTCTTCGATGTCTCTGGAGCTCGGCTGCAACACCCTCTATCCCGAAGTGCCGCGTCCCGGACCCGAGGAGTTTAGCCTCGCCAAGATTTGCGAGGCCTTGAGGAACATTGCGGCGCTGGGTTTCGAAGCCGTAGAGTTCTCCCACATCATGCACCTGGAGGACAACGAAGCCCGGGCCGCAGGCGAGTACTGTCGAAGCCTTGGCCTGATTCCCTGGTCCGGCCACGCCTCCGGCAGCGGTGCCGTCGCTACTGAGGGGCAGCGCGAAATCACGCTGCGCGACAGGGGGCGATGCCTCGAGATCTGCCACCAACTCGGCGTGTCGGTGATGATTTACCACGTCGCCGACTACTCGGCCGCGACGTATGCTCCGGGCGTGCCGACCGAACTCCTGGCCGTGGAGAGCAACGTACTGAAGCACCTCGCGGCTCGCGGTGAAGAACTGGGTGTGCGCATCGCCATCGAGAACGGCAGTGACGTTGGGATCATGACCTACCTGTGTGCACTTGTTGACGAGGTCGATAGTTCTGCGCTGGGCATCTGCGTCGACACCGGCCACGCAGCCCTGGGGGAATTGGGCCCGGGACGTGCGATTCGCATGGCTGCTCACCGCCTATACTCGCTGCACCTGCAGGACAATTGGGGCGGCTGCGACCACCATCTTCCGCCCGGCTGCGGACGAATCGACTGGTGCGATGTGGGACAAGCGCTGGCGGAGGTGCGCTACGACGGCGTCTTGGAGCTGGAGTTGACAGATGCGCCGAGCGGGGGCCGCGTGTACCATCAGGAACTCGAAATGCGCACAGGCGCCGCCTCGGGCTGGCGCCTGCAGCAGCGCGTGAGGGAGCTGCGAGGCCTGGTCTAGGGTCGGGCAGGGTGACACGCCTGCGCCAACGTATTGCGGACCGGGCGTGGGTATGCTACGATTACTCTGCAACCGGAACGCCAATCACGCGGCCGAGGTGTCGGCCGCGTTTGCTTCGAGGTGGCCGAGCATGAAGGAGAAGATTCATCCCGAGTATATGGACGCGATCGCCATCTGTGCCTGCGGCGAGACCTTCAAGACCCGATCCACGCGGCCAGAGCTGCGTACTGAGGTGTGCAGTAAGTGTCACCCCTTCTTCACTGGCCAGCAGAAGATAGTGGACACTGAGGGTCGGGTCGAGAGATTCATCCGCCGGTATGGCCTCGAGCGTCGCTATAAGAGGCAGGCGCGCAAGTCCGAGGAGGGGCAGCGGGAATAGGGTTCCCTCTGTCCCGCTCGTTCCTGCCAGGTGCCCCTAGTGTCGAAAAAGGTATTCTATGGCGGCCAAGCGGTTATCGAGGGCGTGATGATGCGTGCGCCTGACCGCTGGGCGGTGGCCGTTCGTCGGATCGACAACTCGGTTAGCCTCTATCTGCGAAACCAGCCTGCGTTGGCCACCATCTCCAAGTGGGCACGGTGGCCGATCGTTCGCGGCAACGTAGCGCTGTACGAATCCATTGCCCTGGGTTGGAACGCCCTTCAGATTTCCGCCTCGATGGCGATGGAAGATGCCTTGCCTGACAAGTCCACTCACGAGACCTCACGCTGGATGATAGTTCTCACTGGCCTCGGGGCCTTCGTCCTGGCTATGGGGTTGTTCGTGCTCCTGCCCACCTATAGCGTTGATTGGCTTGGTGTAGGTCGCAAGGCAGGTCCAGTGGTCAACAACGTCGTCGAGGGCGGCGTGCGGTTGGCGGTCATCCTTGCATACATCATCGCAATCGGCTTCATGCGCGACATTCGTCGCGTTTTTCAGTACCACGGCGCCGAACATGCGACGATTAACTGCTACGAACACGGTGAGCCGGTAACGCCGGACAACGTCCTGAGACACAGCGTGCTTCACCCACGCTGCGGCACCAGCTTTCTGCTCACCGTGATCGTGGTCAAGTTGGTTGTCAACTGCTTCCTAGGATGGCCCAACCCATGGCTGCGGGGAGTGCTTCGGATCGCGGTGCTGCCTCTGGTAGCGGCCTTGGCTTACGAGGTCATTTACTTTGCTGGCCGTCACCGGGATAGCCTCTTCGCACGAGCGATGGCCGTGCCCGGCATGGCGCTGGAGTCGCTCACGACGCGGGCTTTCAGCCGCGATCAGGCCGAGGTCGCAATTCACGCCCTATCCGCCGTGGCGCCGGACGTGCCACTCCCGGCCGACATGAAGCCCCCAAACCTCTGGCAGCCCACGGTCGAGGCGCAGTCTGAGGCTGCCGAGACGCTCGCGCCCCAATCCGAGCAGGCAGAGGCCGAGAGGCAATCCGCCCCAGTCGGTTCTTCTGCCGATCAGGCCGAAGGCACCCAGCCTGAACCTGGTATCGCTTAGCCTAAGTCTTCTTCGAGGCGCCGGGGCTGTCCTGAGGCGGCTGTAGGGCCTTGGCGACCAGCGGTGGTAGAAATGGATATCCCAGCGATGATGAGACAGTTCGCCGAAGAGTTCGCCGAGCTCGAACGCCGGCTTGCGGACCCTGACGTCATTAGTGACCCCCAGCGCCTGCGCGAGAGCAGTCAGCGGCGCGCGGAGCTGGCGCCGATGATGACGCTGTATGAGGAATACCGACAGGCCAAAGCCGACGCTGAGGAAGCCCGCGCCATGTTGGCCGAGGCCGAGGACGAAGAGTCAGCTGAGTTCCTTCGCGGAGAGCTTGAAAGAGCGACGGAAAAAGCGCGCGAGCTGGAGCGCGAGTTGCTGCTGTTGCTCCTACCGCCGGATCCTATGCAGGAACGTGGTGCCATTGTTGAGATCCGGGCGGGCACAGGCGGTGAGGAAGCAGCGCTGTTCGCGGGTGACCTGTTCCAGATGTACTCAGGGCTGGCCACCCGCCGCGGATGGCCGATAAGCGTTATTGACGAGAGCCCGTCGGAGATCGGGGGCTACAAGGAAATCGTCTTCCAGGTGGAGGCCAAGGGTGCCTATGGGGTGTTGCGACTGGAAAGCGGCGTTCACCGCGTCCAACGTGTGCCGGCCACGGAATCCCAAGGTCGCATCCACACGTCGGCAGCCACCGTGGCCGTCCTGCCCATCGTGGAGGATGTAGACCTGGAGATCAACCCTTCTGACCTTCGCTTCGAAGCCTTCCGCGCGGGCGGCCCGGGCGGACAGCACATGCAGAAGAACGAGACGGCCATCCGCGTGACCCACGTACCCACAGGCATCTCGGTCACCTGCTCCGACGCCCGCAGCCAGCATCAGAACCGCGAAAAGGCCCTTCGTTTCCTGCGGGCACGCATTTATGAGGTCCGTCGCGAGGAGCAGGAGGCACAAAAGGCTCGCCAGCGCCGCGAGCAGGTGCGCAGTGGTGACCGCTCCGAGAAGATTCGAACGTACAACTTCCCACAGGACCGTATTACAGACCACCGCGCGGGTCTCACGGTCCATAACTTGCAAGCCCGTCTGGCCGGCGAAATCGATGACCTGCTGGAGGCTCTCCAGCAGTGGGACATGCAGCGTCGTCTGGAGGAGTTCCTGGAGAGCACTGGCGGATGATGCTTCTGAAGGATGTCTTGCGCCAGTGGGCCGAGCGACTGCGCGCGGTGGGGTCCGAGGAGCCTCAGACCGAGGCGCGGCTCATCGCCTGTCATCTTCTCGGCCTCGAGCCGGGCCTTCTGGCGACTCGACTCGGGATGGCGGTGGAGCCCGATCTGGCGGCCCGCGGAGAGATGATTCTGGCGGGCCGCGCTGAGCGCCGTCCGCTAGCCTATCTGCTGGGAGAGACGTGGTTCTACGGCCTGCGCTTTCGCTGCGATGAGCGCGCCCTGGTGCCCCGGCCGGAAACGGAACTGCTGGTAGATGCAGCGTTGGAGTGGCTGCAGGGACGCGACGAGGGGACGGTCGCCGACATTGGGACGGGAACCGGGTGCCTCGCCTGCACCCTGGCGGCCAATAACCCGTCGGCGTGGATCATTGCCACCGATCTGTCGTGGGAGGCCCTATCTCTCGCCCGCGAGAACGCCGAGGCCTTGGGTGTGGCCGACCGTGTGCGCTTTCTGCAGGGCGATTTGATGGAGCCGCTATTTGCCGCCGACCTGACGGGCAGCGTGGAGGCCCTGGTCGCCAACCTGCCATATGTGGCTGAGAGCGAGTACCTGGCGGGACAGCCGGAGCTGTGGCATGAGCCTCGCGCGGCCTTGGTGCCCGGGCCTACCGGCTTGGAGGCGCTGGAGAACTTGGTGTTCCGTCTGCCCGAACTGCCTCGCGCGCGGTTTGTGGCACTAGAGATAGGCGCCACACAGGCCGAGGCCATCACGAATATATTGTGTGAGGTCTTGCCGTCCTGGCAAGTTTGCACGCGACGCGACTACGCGGGGCTAGACCGTATAGTGGTGGCGACAAGGCCTGAGCCAGAAGTCGAGTGCCCATGAATGAGACACGCCTACTAAGGGTTGCGCAGGAGGACGCCGATGTCATCGCCGTCCAAGCGGTTGAGGCGCTGGCGCGCGGCGAGTTAGTGATTCTGCCTACAGATACGGTGTACGGCCTGGCCGCATGTGCTCACCACCAGGCCGCGGTCCGACGGCTCTTCGAGGCCAAGCGTCGGCCGTACAAGCGTGCCCTGCCGATACTGCTGCCAGGGATCGAGCATCTGGCCGACGTGGTGGCCTACGTGTCGCCAACAGCTCTGGCGCTGGCTCAGGCCTTCTGGCCTGGCCCGCTGACACTGGTGCTGCCCCGGTCCCAGCAGGTTGCTGATTGGGTGACCAGTGGGAAGGACACGGTGGGCGTGCGGGTACCAGACGACCCGACGGCCTTGCGGATACTGGCTCGATCCCCCTTTCTGGTCGCCGTCACTTCCGCCAATCTGTCCGACGAGCCGACGCCTATAACAGGCGAGGCCTGTGCCGCCGATTTGGCGGCGCCCGTGGCCCTTGTGATAGAGGACGGCCCACGCCCCAACAGGGCGTCTACCGTTGTTGCTGTGGAGGGCGACACACTGCGGGTCTTGAGACATGGGCCCCTCTCAGAGAAGGACCTGCGGGCGGCGCTCCGGTGACCGTCGGGACGCTGTTGGCCACCCGACAGACGCACGACCGCACATCCCCAGCACGAGGCAAGCCCGCCACGAGGTGTTAACCAATGCCCAGAGTCCATGCCTACAACGGCGCTCACGGAGCACAGGTCGCAGCCGCAGAGGGACATGTGGTTGTGGTTGTTGATGCCCTGCGCGCCAGCGGCACCATTACAACGTTGGTGGCTCACGGGGTCCAGCGACTGTTCGTGGTTGCCGAGGTCGAAGAAGCCCTAGCCGTGCGCAGGGAGCTTGCCAGCGAGGGCCAGCCTACTCTGTTGGTAGGAGAGAGGAACGGTCTCAAGATAGCCGGCTTCGACCGGGGCAACGAGCCAGTGGTGGGCAACGACGACCTGCCACAGACTTGCATCTTCACATCCAGCAACTTCGCATACTGTTGCATGGCCGCTCGGGAGGCGCCCGAGCTTCTCGTTGGCACGGTGATCAACGCCACGGCCTGCGCGGTTCTGGCGCGTGAGCTAGCGGAACAGCAGGACCGCGATGTTGCCCTGCTGATGGCCGGGTTCGCTCAGGACCAAACACGCCTCAACTTGGAAGACCTGCTGTCGTGTGGGTGTCTGGTGGATCGACTGGGGATAGAACCAGCGAACGATGCGGCCAAGGGAGCACTGTACGCCTTTCGCTACGTGGGCGTAACCGGCCTGACGCGCCAGTTTCTCGCCACTGATCACGGACGGCATCTTGTGAAGCTAGGCCGCCAGCAGGACATCCTGTTCCTGGCAGAGCCTGATCGGCTGGGGATGGTGGCAGCGCGCCGCGCGGTCGTGGATCTCCCGGGTGGGAGAGCCGTGGAGCTAACTGCCCACAGCCCGGTTGGGGGATGATCCCTCCGGCGTCTGTGGGCGTCCGTGGCGCCTCCGCTGGTGTGGAGGGGCGCAGCTGCTCCGGCGCTGCTCCGACAAGCCGGCCATGGTCAGGCGGGCTTTGGCGAGCAGGCACGGTGGCGAACCCAGAGGGCCACTTCCACCAACAGGACTAGGGCGAAGACCAGAGCGCCAGCGGCGAAGGTCAATCGGAGGTCGTAGATACTTCCAAGCACACCCCCAACCAGCGGCCCTGTGGCCAGCCCCGCTCCGATGATAGCCTCGTGGATACCTGCGCGTCGTCCGCGGTCGCTGGTCGGCGCCTGCAGGCTATAGAAAAGGCTGGCGACGTAGGTGAAGCCATTGGCCGCCCCGACCACGGCCAGGGCCAGCGCAAAGGATAGAGGCGTCGAGGCTCGGGCCGCCTCCGCCATGCCAAGCGCACCGATCACAAGCCCCACGAGGAGCGGGAGCCTGCGGAAATGCCACCAGGTTGCCCGTCGCAGGCCGAGGAAGGCCACGAGCTGCCCTGCTAACATGGCGAACATCACCCAGCCGATGACCACTTCGCTGAATCCTATCTCCTTGCCAAGCTTAGGAAAGAGCGTGCGAGCGGCGCCGCCAGCATACCAGCTTGCGAAGTTGGCCAGCCAGGCCAGGGGCATATAGAAGTCGGCCCTCGTGTCATATCGGTCGATGGAGTGCTCGGTGGGGAGGGCGGCGTCTGAGGTGCCGTCTCGTCTGGTTGGCGCCGTCATCAGGCTCAGGGCAGTGAGCAGAGCGATCGTGGTGCAGGCAACGAAGGGCGCCAGGGTGTGGATCCCCCAAAGGTATCCACAGGCCAGCGGCCCCAGCATCAGACCCGCCGTCCACAGCACGTTGAAGTTGCCCAGGACAAGATTGAGTTGCCGCCTGTCTGGCACAAGGTCGCCTATCCATGCCTGTACCACAGGCCAGAAGAAGGCCAGGCAAGCCGAGCCAAGGGGCACCAGCACGAGGATCGCGTACGGTGAGCGCTGCAGCCCGCTCCACATCCACATAATGCCAGCCAGGCAGAGGAAAAGAGCCGAGAGTTTGCGGCCGAATCGGTCGGATGTCCTTCCTGCAAAATAGCACCCCACAGCGTAGACCGTGGAGCCCACGGTGCCGTAGAGGCCCAGCAACACAGTCGAGGCGTCGAGTTTTATGCCCAGGAATTGCACCGCCAAGCCTGACATGGAAGCGGCCAGGTCCACGAAAAACGCTGCGAGTAACAGTATCAGCAACCCGTGGCGGAGCGATCGGTTTCCGTCTATCTTAGACAGTGACGGGACAATCCCCGCGACATCGTCTCCACAATTCTCTGTAGGCATGTTCTGCTAGAATCTCCAGACTGACCACGTCCGCGGCATTGTAGCGGCACAGCAGGTCCAGCGCACTCTCGCTCCCAGCGCAGTACTCCTCCCACAATCGCACCGCGTCGAAGCCGTCCAGGCCTGCCAAGTCTCCTTCCCTCGCCAGACCCAGCCGCTGCTCGATGCTCTTCAGGCCACCGCGCAGGCCCAGCTCTCGGAGCGCGTAGCGAAGGTCGATGTGCAGTTGATCCAGAGGCAGTTCCCTGAAGCGCCGCCGGAGGAAGGGCAAGTCAAAGGTGGCCCCGTTGAAGGTCACCAACATCGAGAATTGCTCAAGGAACTCCGGCAACTGGTCCAGGTTATCGCCGTGCACAAAGCTGTGTACGTGCACACCGTCGTAGACGCCTACCACGGTAATTTGTGACCATTGCTCTAACCCTGTAGTCTCGATGTCCAGATATGCAGTCCTATGTCGGAAGTCAGGCCATGCTCGCCAGTGATAACGCCGGGCCAACCGCCGGGCGAAATACCGGTATTCGCCCAGCGTTAGGGACAGGGAACTCTCGCGGATCTCACGCTGCAGCGTTTCCCAGCGGCACAGGCTGATGCCGGGAGCACTGTCGGCGTCCAAGGCGGCCTGCCAATTGT
>JAKORR010000309.1 GCA_029777735.1 Armatimonadota bacterium
CACCACTCGAGAGCTGGTCGGACTGGCGATAACCTGTATGACGCTTCCAATCGGGATACCTTTGGGATAGACCTGGCCCAGGCCGGAGGTCAACATCACATCACCCAAGGCAATGTCGGCGCGACCCACTATCTTGTCCAGCCGCAGCAGATCGGGGCCGCCGCTTGAAGGGGGGTGAGCGTACAGCATCCCCTCATCACGCGAACGTCGATCTATAGCCGCCACGGCATGCTGGCTGTCCACAATCAAGACCGCTTCGCCCACTGAGCCCATCGCCTCAAGCACGCGGCCGACAAGCGCTCCGCCCGAGATGAGAATGTCGTTCTTGGCGAGCTCCACGCCGTCGGCCAGCCGGATTTTAGCTCGACGAGAGAGCAACCCGGGTGAGCGGGCAATGACCTCAGCCACTCCTACTCGCTGGACCGTGGGCGGCTGCGGGCAGTTGAGCGTCTCCCGGAGCTGACGGTTCTCGGCTATCTGCTCGACTAAGCGTAGATTGTCAGCCCGCAGGCGGGCAGCTTCTTCCCTCAAAGCCCGGTTCTCGCGTCCCAGTTTTCCGGCGGAGGCAAGAGAGAAGGCTACGTCGCCGACGCCAGCTACCACTGTGCTAAGCACCGACACCACCGGCGTGAGCAGCCGCATGACGACGCGTTCAGGCAGGGCCCTGGTGCCTCGTCCCCAAGCTACGTGCTGCCAGACGGTGAGCACCAGTGACAGAGCCACGAGCACAGTGAGGACCCATCCAAGGCTTTCGTGGGCTCGGTCCTCCGGTTGCACTAGCGGATCACCAGCCCGTCGAGCTCTTCAAGATAGCGGGCCGTACCCATGACAACACACGTCAAAGGATCCTCGGCGATGTACACAGGGATGTCCGTCTCGGCGCTGATGAGTTGATCCAGTCCCCTAAGCAGGGCTCCGCCGCCCGCGAGTACGATTCCCCGATTCATCACGTCTGCTGCCAGCTCGGGCGGCGTCCCGTCCAGGCACTCCTTCACCAAGTCAATGATAGCCGCTACCGGCTCAGCTATAGCCTCCCGTACTTCCTCCGAACGGATAATGACGCTCTTAGGCAAGCCGGTGAGCAGGTCCTTACCGCGGATCTCCATGGCGGTTTCCTCAGGTTGAGGGAAGGCCGACCCTATATCAATCTTCACCTGCTCGGCCGTGGCTTCGCCAATGAACAGGTTGTGCTCACGACGCACATAGGCTGCGACAGCCTCGTCAATCTCTTCGCCCGCTATGCGCATAGATCGCTGCGTGCAGATGCCGCCCAAGGAGATGACAGCAATCTCAGTGGTTCCACCGCCGATGTCCACGACCATCTTGCCAGCAGGCTCCGCAACAGACAGGCCGGCACCTATGGCCGCAGCCATAGGTTCCTCGATCAGCTCGGTTTCCCAGGAACCCGCACGTTTGGCCGCCTCGACGACGGCTCGGCGTTCCACCTCTGTGATCCCGGAGGGTACGCCCACCACCACCCTCGGCGGGAAGGATAGACCTCGCCGCGTCACCTGGCGGATGAAGTGCGATAGCATCCGCTCGGTAATGTCGAAGTCCGCAATCACCCCGTCGCGCAGGGGCCTCACGGCCCGAATGTGCGCCGGAGTGCGCCCTACCATGCGCTTGGCACTTTCGCCCACACCGTGGACCTGCCCGGTCGCCACATTCACAGCTACCACCGAAGGTTCGCGCAGTATGATCCCGCGCCCCTTCACATAGACAAGGGTGTTGGCAGTGCCTAGATCTATTCCAATGCCAGTAGCGAAATGCCGCGCGAAACGCAGCATCCTGGCCAAGGTATTACTGGACCAGCGCCGTATCACCATCGGCCTCCTTGGCGGCCAGCTTCTCTTTCGCCGACGCCAATAGGGCGAGTACCGTATCGACTGGCAGCCCCACTACGTTGTCCCAAGGACCCTCAATTGAGGCGACAAATTCACAACCTCCCCCCTGGATACCGTATCCACCGGCCTTATCCATCGGCTCGCCAGTGCGCACATACTCCTCGATCTCTTGGGCGGTGAGGGCCCGGAAAGCTACTGCGCTGCTCACCACAGCTTCAGCCAGCACCGTGGGATGTCCCTTAGCGACAGCAGCCACCACCACAGCGGTGTGTACCTCGTGGCAGCGTCCCGAGAGCCTGCCCAACATGCGCCGCGCATCGGCTTCGGATTCGGGCTTCCCCAACACCTCGCCGTCAAGCACCACCACCGTGTCAGCGCCTAGGACCAAGGCACCGGACTGTTTAGACGCCACTGCGAAAGCCTTGGCCCGCGCCGCCAGAAGCGCCCTTTGCGTCGGGGCAGCCTTAGCCCCGACCTCCTCGGCTTCCGGCGGCGGCGTGATGATCCTCACCGGGAGACCCGCGCGCTCCAGCAGCCAACGCCTCCGCGGGGACGACGAAGCCAGAATCACGGGCCTCTCGTCGGCCCGCGCGCGAGTCCTGCGGGAATTCTCCATCATAGGCGCCCAGAACGCAATATGGAGTACAAAAGCCACAAGCCCAGAACGGCCGCGGTTCCCGCATAGACCGTGCCGCCAATAGGGGTAAGACTGGCCATCGCCCGCTCGCTGGATATTACCACAGCGGAAGACATGATGAAGGCGGCAACCACCAACCCGAAGGCAAGGCGGTTGGCCATCACGTCCAGGCGTCGCAGCGCCTGGTCTACATCCTCCATCACCATGCGCACCCGGACGCCGCCAGCGTTCACGCGCACCAGCAAGCGCGACAACTGCCGCGGTAGCAGACGTGCCAGCCGCACCATCTGGTGACCATCCTGACGCAGCCGCTCGAAGGTCAGTCCGGTCAGCCCTCCGCGCACTACCGCAGGTAACGTTGCTGCCGCCACCTTGCGGAAGTCGAAATCGGAGTCCAGCATCCGGCATACACCCTCGCCCACGAGCAGCGTCCGGGCCATCGCGCCCAAGACGGGGGGCACCCGTACCCGGTGCCTGAATACCAGCGACAACATCTGGTCGATGACCTCGCCCGCATGGATCTCCGTCTCTCGCACCGACGTGTAACGCGAGAGCATACGGTCTACGTCCAAGGCCAGGACCTGAAGGTCCGTGTCGTCCGACACCACGCCGATCTCAAGAATCTCGTCCAGCACCGCCTCCGGGTCCTCGGAGAGTACAGCCCCCAGCAGGTTGCTCAGAGACTGCCGCATCTTGCGACTTACAGACTGCACGTTGCCGCAGTCCAGCAGCACAATCCGCTCGCCCGGCTGGACGAGAAGGTTGCCCGGGTGAGGGTCGCCGTGAAAGAAACCCAAGACGAAGATCTGCAGCAGTAACAGGCTCCCGATGTTATGTGCGGCTGCCTTCAAGTTAATGCCCTGCACCGAACCGCGCGTCAACTCCTCAAGACGCGCCCCCCGACACCACTCCGTAACGAGCACTCGCCGCGTCGTGTAGTTCCAGTAGACGAAGGGAACCTTAGCGTAGTCGTACCGCGCCAAGGCCTCACGCAGACAATCCGTCCGGTAGGCTTCCACATAGTAGTTGAGTTCGTTGCGCAGGACGTGGCCAAACTCCAAGGCGAACTCAGCAACACGCGCTTCTTGCAAGGCTTTGCTGTAGCGCTCAGCCAGCCGGGCCACACCCAGCAGAATTTGCAGGTCCATCTCAACTACAGCGGCGGCGTCTGGGCGCTGGACCTTAACGGCCACCTGCTGGCCGGTTCTCAGACGCGCCTTATGCACTTGCCCCAGCGAAGCGGCAGCCACCGGCTCTTGCCCAAACTCAACGAAGACCTCTTCTATTGACGCCTTTAGCTCCTCCTCCACCACCTCTCGTGCTTGCTCGAAGGGGAAGGGATCTACGTTGTCCGTCAACTTGCGCAGCTCGGACAGATACTCCGCCGGCAGCAAGTCGGGTCGCGAAGCCAGCACCTGGCCCAGTTTCACCCCCACCGGTCCCAGCTCTTCTAAGGCCAGGCGAAGGCGCTCAGGCAGGCTCAACTCTTCCCCTGACGGCTTGAAACGCCGCGGCACAAAGTGCCCCATTCCCAGCCGCTGCATCACCGGACCAAAGCCGTAGCGCGCAAAGACGCTCGCCACATAAGTAGCACGCTGGAACCAGCGCCGGGTGCCACCGACGTGGGCCGTCGTCGCCGCGGCCCGCTCCTCGCGGGAGCCGGATTCGTTAGTAGGCAACATTCAAATCCTCCCCACAATTGCCGCAGCGGCCCTGATTCAGCCCGACTACCTGTGTACTGTAACCGCTACGCTTCACCACCACGACCCCGCACTCTGGGCACACCGTATCCGACCCGGCATCCAGGCTGGCGTTGCCGATGTACACAAACTGAAGCTTCTCACTCAGTATCTCTCGCGCGCAACGCAGCGTCTCCAAGGGAGTAGCGGGCACACCGAGCTTGTACTGCGGAAAGTACCGCGACACGTGCACAGGGAGCTTGGGCGATATGCCCGCAGCCCAGTCGGCCAGCGCGCGGAAAGCCTCTTCACTGTCGTTCTCGCCTGTGACAATCAGGTTTGTAATCTCGACGTGGCAATGCCCCCAAGCGAGCTCGACGGTGCGCCGCGCCGGCCAGCCCTCACCACCACATAAGCGCCGATAGAAGGCGTCGTCCATTGACTTGATATCGACGTTCATAGCATCGATCAAGGGCAACAGTTCCTCAAGCGGCTCTACCTCTACGATGCCATTGGTCACCAGCACGTTCTTCAGCCCGCGCTCATGAGCCAGCCACGCCGTGTCATACACGTACTCGAACCAGATCATCGGCTCGTTATAGGTGTAGGCGATGCCAATGTTGCCCCGACTACGAGCCTCTTCAGCCAGGGACACGGCGTCCTCAGGCGAAAGGCTGTGAGTGGGCACTTCGTCCTGGGAAATCTGCCAGTTCTGGCAGAAGGTGCAGGAAAGGTTGCAGCCCCAACTGCCGAGAGACAGGATGGCGCTACCCGGGCAGAAATGATACAAAGGTTTTTTCTCGATGGGGTCAACATTGATCGCCGCCACACGGCCGTAAGTCAGAGGACGCAGGACGCCGTCCTCGTTGCGCCGAACGTGACAGCGGCCTGTCTGTCCTGGTCTTATATGACAGTGCCAGGGACAGAGAAGACACTCGATGTATCCCGTCCGCGTCTGCCAGTGTCGGGCCTGGAGTCCGCCGTACTTCAACCCCATCACCCCTCGTCTCGCCGCGACTGCTCCACGGCCTCCAGGTAGCTGGGCTCGCTCTGAACCTCCCTCAACAGGTTCGCGGCTTTCTCTAGACCTTCGCTCGTGCCAAACACACGCAGCCATACTGCACCTTCAGCGCCGCAGATCCCGCCCGACGCGATGTGCGCGACCTCGACGCCTGTGAGGACCTGTAGGGCCTCAATTTCGGTTACGATACAGCCGCCGGTAATCCAGAAACGCGGCATGGAGGTGTCGGAATGGGCCTCCTGAAGGCGCTGAGCTATGACGGACAGGTCTGCGGTCACCAACTTCTCTAACCCCACGGGCACGACCAGATGCGCTCCCTTGCCATGGATGTAGCCTAGGATGGCGCCCAGCGTGCCGCCGGTTGGGTGCCCGATGAGGTGGCCCACCAGGCCTGCCCTATAGTCCAGGGCGTTGGCGCCCTTGATGATCACGTCGCCGGCCGTAAGTTCGGTCAGGGCGTCGGCCAGGGCCACCCCCTCGACTGGTCGCCCGCGCCGCAACACTACCTCGTTCAGGCCGCCCTCCCACATTCCCTCGGGTGCCTCGAAGCCGCTGGGAAGCACCCGCCCCAGGATGTACCGATCCTTACGTAGCCTACGGCCCGTCAGCTCTTCGGCAACGTAGGCCGTTGTACTACCCTTGCATACGATCACTGTGCCCTCCATCAGAGCCCGGCGCACGATACCCACCTGCGGCACGGCTCGGGCGATTAGCCGTTTGCTTTGAGCCACTGTGAGGGAAAGATCCATTGCAGGCATTTGGTTTAGCCTCCGCTAGTGGTCTAAGCGATATACGATGCGACCGCCCACCAGGGTCATCCATACGCTGCCGTCGTGATCCAAAACCGTCAGATCAGCCTGCGTGCCAGCCATAATGTTTCCGCGGACTCGCTCCTCGCCGAGAAGACGGGCCGGCACCTCCGAAGCCATGCGAGCGGCGTCCAGGAGATTCACATTGGCAAAGCGGATAATGTTCGAGAAGGCCTCGCCCATCGTCAGCGCGCTCCCCGCCAGGGGCCCCTCGGGCGTCTCTCGTCGCGGAATCCCTCCCTCCACCACGATCGGCTTGTCATCGCGGACATACCGGCCGTCAGGCAGGCCGGCCGTGAAGATGCAGTTGGTGACCAGAGCCACACGCTCCGTCTGTTTGGCACGCACCAACAGACGCACGATGGCCGGATGCACGTGGATCCCGTCAGCGATTAGCTCCGCCACTACCCGGTCGTCGGTCATCAGCGCAGTAGTCACCGACAGATCACGTTGGTGTAGGGGCGGAAGACTATGGGGCAAATGTGTGGCTGTAGTCGCTCCGTGGGCGATGGCTCGCCGAGCCGTGCGAAAGTCAGCATTGCTGTGTCCCAATCCCACCGTGATACCACGCTCGCGCAGGTACTCTATCGCGCCAAGGGCGCCGGGCATCTCGGGTGCCAGAGTCACATGTTTCAGCAGTCCCCCGGAAGCCTCTATCAGGCGCTCGATCTCATCCAGTGCCGGGATGCGGAAGTGACGGCCATCCAAAGCCCCGGCATACTCTTTGTTGAGCCACGGACCTTCCAGGTGAATGCCAGCAATGCGGGCGCCGTCCTCCGCACCCCGGAAGGCGGCCAGGGCCTCCACGACTTGTAGTAGTGTTCTGGGTGGTGCTGGGTCCAGGGTTGCCAGCAAGCTCGTTGTGCCATGCCTGGCGGCAAACCGGCAGATTTCCGCAAAGGAGTCCGGAGTGGCGTCCATGAAGCTTGCTCCGCCCGCTCCGTGGATGTGCAGGTCGATGAAACCTGGTACCACCCGTCTCCCGAAGCATTGAAGCACTGCGGCTCCCTCGGGAATCGGGACGCTGTCCTCCCAGCCAATAGCCTGAATCCTTTCGCCGGTAATCAGCAGCCGCGACGGTGCAGGCGGCGCCGCGCCACACACGAAATACGCATCGTCGATCACTAACACTGGTGTATCACCCCGCTGAGCGCTTCGACCTGTACAGCGCAGCGCCAGTATAGCAGAGGATAGGTCCTAGTAGCCACACAGAACTGCTACGTACGGGCCATTACCCTTCGTGGCAGCGACCTCAACCTGTTCCAGGAGTCCGTGAGAGCGGTGAGTCACGAGACAGCCCGTGTGATAGTGCCTGAGTTACTCCTTGCGTAAGAGCCTACGAAGCCCCAGACACAGGGCTGCAGGGCACCCTGCAACGGCTTCCTCCAGGGCCCTTGCGGCACCCGCTCCAGCCCCCCGCGGAAGGAGTGGGTGCCCAGGGCATGGGCGAGTCGCTCTCAAGGCTCAAGGACCAGGATAGCGTAGGCCGAGGGGTCTTGGAAGTTGTCCGCCGTGCCATGGTACACAAGCTGCGACTTGCGTATTGGCTTTCCTTCGACCTGCGCATCGGCGTCGTCTATCGCCACGTCAAAGCCCAGTGACCTGCCGGGTCGCCATCGCTCGGGCCCAAGCGCCGCCGTTGGGACCAGCAACTCCAAGGTATAGTTGTTCTCCGTCACCTTGCCGAAGGCCTGGGTCCCCTCCGGAGCCTTGCCAAGGAGCTGCAAGGACCCGGTCCTGCGCGGCGCGGGGCAGAAGAGCTGGTACACGCCCTCGGTCACGGCGGGTGAACCCAGGTGGTCGCCGCTTCGCGCGTCCAAAAAGATTTCCACGCAGTCCGCCTCCCAGGGTTCGACACCATGCACCGGTGGCACGAGACGGTCATCGCGCACTTCCACAAACAACGCCAGGCCTTCCTTGCTCCACCCTACCAGGACGCGGCCGCTGCAGTCGTCGGCGCCCTGCCAGGCATCCTTCTCGGACGTGCTGGCAAACCGATCGGCCACGCCTATCCACACTTGCTCGCGCCGGTCCAAGTGCAGCCAAGTTGGGCTCCTCCATTCCCACGGATCGCCGTCGAGCACCGGCGCCGCC
>JAKORR010000310.1 GCA_029777735.1 Armatimonadota bacterium
AAAAGCATAGGAATTACTCCGTTCCTCACTCGAAGAGCCCAAAGCCCAATCGCCCGGACCGCAAACCGAAGAAAAAGCGCAGCTCCAAGCCGGGCCATCGGGGCCGCAGCCGCAAGCGCCAAGAGCCGGACGTCATCGTCGAGTGCAGGCCCACCTGCTGCGACTACTGTAGCGCCGATCTAGTGCAAGCCCCAGGTCGGCTGCTGGGCAGGAGGGACAGTCGCCGACGGGAATAGGCTTCTATCCTTGCTTGCCGAGGAGTGTCATTATGCTGGCAGTCATGACTGCCCTGTGCGCCGGGCTTTACAGACCGGTGGGGACTCAGCCCTTCGAACTAGTTGTTGGCCAGGACGGCAGGACGTGGCTTAGAACCAGCGCCACGTTTGTAGTTCCGCCAGAAGACTTGGTGATTGCATGGGATCTGGCTAGCTCAGGCGTCGACGCCGCGGCTGCGCGGCTATCGGTGCTGCCGACGGGTGCGCGAGTCTCGGTCAAGTGGCGCCAGCAGGAGGGTGAGCTGGTGCGATGGCGACTGGCGAGCGACCAGCGGGTGGAGGTGCAGGCGTGTCTGTCAGCGCCTGTGAAAGAGCTGAAGGTTGAGCGCGAACACCTGGTTCAATTGCGAGAGGAGGGGCTGACGTGGCAGTGCCGGGTGAAGCTATCTGGATGGAAGGGACGCCCCACGGAGGCCGTGCCGGTGCGGCTGCCGGAGGGGCAGACGACGGTGGCACTTCAGCCGGAGCAAACGGTTACTGCGCCCGTCTGGGAGGAATCCAGTGTGGCATGCCGTGTGGTGCTGCGCTGGGACAGTCGTAGCGGCGGCGAGACGGCAACGAAGACCGTGGTCGTGGACCGCCAGGATGGCAAGGCCTTCGCGCGGCGCAGTCTGCCGGGTGGGCGGCTGACCCTGACGGCGGTGGGCAAGGAGTTCGCGCAAGACTTCGGTGGGGCGCAACCCGGTGTGCCGGTGGAGTTAGCGGCAGGCCCCGAGGACTCGGTGAGGGTACAGCGCACTCGCGCTGTCTCGACGCAGGTGAACGCGAAAAGTGACGTGCATCGGCGGCTGGCGGCCTTTGATGAGAAGATCGAGTATGAGTACGCGGTGATAAATGCGAGCACGCAGGACGTGGTGCTTGAGGTGGTGGAGCACCCCAAGCGGGGCTGGCGGGTAGAAGAGGCAACACACCGGTGGCAGCGTAGGGACGCCGACACGCTCATCGTGGAGGCGCCGCTGGCTGCACGCGCCAAAGACACCCTCCGGCTGATCGTGATAAGAGCCAATCAGACGCCCGAATAACGGCCTAGCCCACCTCACGAGTCATCCCACGGCAGGGCCACAGCATGAACCAGGGCGGAGGGTGTTATGACCTCTAAGCCGTGCCGTGTTTCCAGAAATGAGCCTAGTGCCGGCAGTGATAGAAGCCGCCCGCGTAGCCAAGGACGCGGACGGCTTGTTCACTACCTAGAAGGCACTGCGCTGATGAAGGAACTAGGCGAGCGCGGCGCCGTCAAGAGCCACACTTACGCGTGGTTCTGCGCCCGCCTCAACGAGAACTCTGTGGGCCTCAGGGAAGGGCCGCAGGATTCTCTCGGCAACGCCGTGGATGTAGCTGAGCATAACGCCATAGTTGGTGATGGGCACACCTGCCTCGTCGCAGGCCAGGATGCGATACATCATCTCGCGGCGGTTGAGCATACAGCCGCCGCAATGGATGACCAGTTTGTACTGGCGCAGCTCGGAAGCGTCAGGGAACTGGCCGCCGTTAACGTGGTCATGCTCAAGCTCGCCGCCGACGTATTGGGTCAGCCACGAGGGGATCTTGTACCTGCCAATGTCGGTGGGCATGACACAGTGGGTGCAGGCCTCGGCCACCAGGATGCGATCGCCTGGGCGCAGGTCGTTGAGAACCACGGCGCCCCGGGTGAAGGTGGTTAGGTCTCCCTTGTAGCGAGCAAAGAGAGTGGAGGTGGTGGTGAGAGGCACCTCATCGGGCAGGAGGCACGCCACATGGTCCACCACAAGCGAGTGAGCGACTACCAGGTCGGGGACCGGGAAGCGCTCGAGGGCATCGGCGAACTCCGTGTCGCGCACGATCGAAGCGAGCACGTGGTTCTCCAGTGCGTCGCGCAGCGTCTGGACCTCGGGAAGCTTGAGCCTGCCCTTGGGCATGGACTCATCGATGCTAACGACCAGCATCAGGTGATCGCCTGCCTGGACGACGTCTCGGACGACGCCCAACGGATCCCAATCGGCGGGAGCGGCCGCGATGATGGCACGCTTGAGGTCCTCAAGCCCGCGGCTCTCGGCGCAGCTCACATCGACCCAGGGAAGGTCCAGCGATGCCAGGTCCTGGGAAAGAGGCAAGTTCCAGTCCCAGGCGTCGGCCTTGTTGCGCACCCCGACAAGGCCCAGCCCGCGTTCGCGTGCCGCCTCGACGATCTCACGCTCGTATTCGCTCACG
>JAKORR010000311.1 GCA_029777735.1 Armatimonadota bacterium
GACGGCCTTCACCTCCGCGAGGACCACTACCTGGCCGAGATTATTGATCCCGACACACTGGAGCCTCTGCCCGAGGGTGAACAGGGGGAACTAGTAATCACGACGCTCACCCGCGAGGCCATGCCGCTACTCCGCTACAGGACGCGCGACATCACGCAACTGCTGCCCGGCGAATGCCCCTGTGGCTGTCGCCATAGGCGTATCAGCCGGATAGTGGGCCGCTCGGACGATATGCTCATAGTGCGCGGCTGCAACGTCTACCCCATGCAGGTCGAGCGCGTGCTGATGGGCTATCCCGAGCTAGGCAGTAACTGGCTCATCACCATCGACCAGGTCCGGGGTATGGACCAGATGACGATAACGGTGGAGCTCAGTACCAGCTTCGGAGTGGACGATGCACGTATGCTCGATAGCCTGCGCGAGCGAGTCGAGCACGACCTGCGTGACGAGCTTCTCCTCACCCCAGTGGTCGAACTCGCCGAGCCGGGCAAGTTGCCTGTCAGCGAGGGCAAGGCGCAGCGGGTCCGCGACCGGCGCGAAGACAGATAGAACAGCCAAGAGTGACCCGGCGCGGGGCTGCCCAGCAAACCGGGGATCTCTATCGATGGAGCAGGCGCCCGGAATCAACAAGGGGAATAGGTGTAACACAGCCCTGCTGGCGAGGAAGCAAGCCATGGCGAATCTCAGTATGCTCAAGCTCCTCATCTTAGCGGTGCTAGGTGCCTTGGCCCTCCCCGGCGCTATAGCCCAAGACGAGTTCACTACCGCCGCTTCCTGGATTTGGTACCCTGAGCGCCCGGCGGTCGAGGGCGCCGGGCAGACACGTTACCTAAGACGCGTAGTGAGACTTGCCGAGCGCGCCGTCGAGGCCAGTATCTGGGTGATGGCCGACGACAGTGTCACTTTCATGGTCAACGGGCGGGCCGCACCCAAGCCTGTCGAGACCGGGGCAGCCTGGGCGCTATACGACCTGAAGGACGCGTTGAGCCCCGGAGATAATGTTCTTGGGTTTGCGGTCAAGAACGCTGGCGGACCGGGCGGGTTGTTGGTCAGAGGGGTGATAGTGGACGCCAAGGGAGCCCAGAATACTGTTCTTTCCGACGCAAGCTTTCGGGCGTCGCGCGAGGCCCCCGAGGGCTGGGCAAGTCCGGGCTTCGATGCGTCGGCGTGGCCTGCGGCGGCAATCATCGGGAGCGTCTTTGCCTCGCCCTGGTTCACCCACCCGGCCTTCGATCTGAAACCCTTCCTATTGCCCGGCGAACTCGATCGATACCGTGCATGGCTGACCCACCTGACCTCATTGCCTCCAGGGCTTGACGGAGAACCGAAGGCCACCGCTAGCCTTGGCCGTGTCCGGGGGCACACAGCGCTCACCATCAACGGTGCCCCGCGTCCGGCGCTGATCTATCGCGGTACCGTTGATCCGCTCACCTCCCACGGGCGACAGCAAATCGGGCTCTTCCGCGACGCCGGCGTCCACGTGTACACCGCCTACTGGCCTCTGGCGCAATGCTGGCCTGAGCCAGGGAGGTTCACCTTCGAGAGGCTGGACGACACCATCAGGGCGTACCTGTCCACCGACCCCGAAGCATACCTAATACTCATCCTGCGCCTGGTCCCGCCACCCTGGTGGATGGACAGGCACCCGGACCAGATGGTCGCCTACGCGGCGGGGTCGGACTTCAACTCCAGCGACGAATGCTGGCGGGTACGCCGACCCTCCTATGCTTCCAAGCTGTGGAGGGCTGACATAATGGCGCTGTGGCGCGCCTGTGTGGAGCACATCGAGGATCAGCCGTGGGGCAAGCGCGTGATTGGGTACCAGCCGGGCTACGGCATCTACACCGAGTGGCATTACTTTGGGAGTTGGACTAACCAGATGCCCGACACAGGGCCTGCGATGACCGCCCATTTCCGCTCATGGCTGAGAGAACGGTACGGCACGGTGGAGCGGCTTCGGGCCGCGTGGCGCGATCCCGCGGCAAGCTTCGACACGGCGGAGGTGCCTGGTGTCGATCCGCGCCTGGCGGCCGACGCGCTCGGGCTGCGCGATCCCGCCCAACGCCGGCCGGTGATGGACTACTACCTGTGCCAGCAGGAGCTGACGGCCGACCTGATCGAGGATTTCTGTAGGACCGCCAAGGATGCCACGGGCGGCCGGACGGTGGCCGGGGTCTTCTACGGCTACTTCCACGGCGTTCCGCCTCAAACTCAGGGTGGGCACCTAGAGCTCCAACGGCTTCTCAAGTCACCCTGGGTGGACTACTTCGCTGCGCCCTATGACTATTCCTTTCGCCTGATGGGCCAGGACGGCCGGCTGCGTTGTCTGCCCGAGGCCTTTTCCCTCGCCGGCAAGACGCACCTAGTGGAAGCAGACACTCGCACGTACTTGCATCCCACCGAGGAGCACGGACGGACGCCCGACGCGACCTCCTCGATCGCGGCCATCCGCCGGGAGCTTTCTACGGCCCTCATCAGCTCTTGCGCCCTGTGGTGGTGCGATTTCGGTGCCGACGGGTTGGGCGGATGGTACGATGATCCGGCACTGATTGGCGAAGTGGGCGCCCTGGTGAGACTGGCTGAGCGGCGTATGAAGCGTCCCCGAGAGTCTGTCGCACAGGTGGCCGTAGTCTGCGACTTGCCCAGTATGTACTTGCTGGCTGAGGGCAAGGCCATTGACACCCACTACGAGCTGCTCAAGGCGCTCACGACCGAGCTTTACCGCACCGGCGCTCCCTTCGACTCCCTGCTTTTATCTCAGCTCCCGGCTGCGGACCTCGACCGCTATCGTCTACTGATCTTCGTGGACACGCTGACTGTGACACCGGAGATGCGCGCCCTAATCAGACAGCAAACCCGTGACCGAGCAGTTCTCTGGCTCTGGGCCCCTGGCATTTCCGACGGTCAAGGCTTCGGGCCTAAGCTCGTGGAACACCTGACCGGCTTCCGCGTAGCGCTGCGAGGCAGTGGGGTGCCGGTGGCTAGTGTCAAGGCAGGCGCTAATGACCCGCTGGTGGCAGGGTTGGCGCTGATCCCAACCCGTGACTTCCGCGTGGAACGCACCGCCCCAGTGACCGAGGCTCTTAACGCCACCAACTGGTTCAACCCGCGCGGGGAAGACACGATGCGAGAGCAGTACACGGCCTTCGAATGGGACATGCGCGACAACGTGCTCTGTTGGAATTTTGAGACGAAGGCCAGCTGGACCGACCTTCACCTCAAGTGCGCGATTCCTGCCTGCGACGGGATCAGGGTCACCGTAGTAGGCGAAGAAGGTGTCGAGGGTGCCAGTCTGCGCGTGGTCATCAAGGACGCCCAAAGCGATGAGTTCGTCTCACCGCGTCAAGTTGTGCCTGGCGAAGCGCTCACACTCGACTTGTCTCTCGCGGACTTTACGAAGGCACCGTGGCGCGTGAACCAGGTAGCCGAAGTCCCGCTATTGCCCCTAACCGGCCTGAAGTTTGTGGTTGACGGAATATCTCAGGGGCGAGGCACGCTGTTGGTTAGCAACCTCGCGGCCGTTTTCGGACAGGTTATGGAGCGCGAGGAGCGAATCTACAAGGCCCCCGGCGGCGCGACTCACCTGTGCCTGGTGGTGGACGATCCCCGGGCGAAGGTCTTGGGCCAGGACAGCAACACGGGAGCCTCGGTTCTGGCTTGCCATGAGGGGTCCGTCCCGGGACGGCGTCAGGTGTTGTCTACCTTCCCCTTCGTCCCGCGTGAGTTGCTCACGGCGCTGATGGATGAAGCAAAGGTGCACCGTTACGTAGACTCTCCCGACGTGGTTCTGCGGGCTGACAGTGGGCTGATTGCACTGCACACGGCCAAGAGCGGTGAGCGGGTCTTGCACCTGCCACGGGCCGCCACACTGCGAAATGCTCTAACCGGCCAAGTGAGTGGGAGGGGCACAAACATCAAAATGATGCTCCCAGGGCCCTCTACAACGCTGTTAGCGGTCGAGTAGGTGCCAAAGCGGAGGCTTCCCCACCTCGCCGGCGGTCGCTTTGCTGCCTAGTGCCGCTGGTGGAAGCCCAGGGCAGGTGCCTCGCCTGACAAACCCACCAAGACCTAGAGGGAATACACTTGCTCCGGCTCGATCAGCGTCACGCCCGCTGTCTCGAGTAGCTCGACAGTCCGGGCCATGAACTCGTCGAGCACACGGAAGACTACGAAGGCCTGTCCCTCCCGCGGCGTCACGAAGGCGTACATATACTCGATGTTTATCTCACTGGAGCGCAAAGCCTCCAGTACACGCGCCAAGCCACCCGGCCGGTCCTCAAGCTGCGCCACGAGCACGTCCGTCTCGCTCACCGCGTGGCCGTTGGCCTTGAGCACCTCTACGGCACGCACTGGATTGTTCACGATGATGCGCAAAATGCCGAAGTCCGACGTGTCGGCGATGCAGAAGGCTCGAATGTTGATGTTCTCTTGTCCCAACAGTGAACATACATCTGCCAGTCGCCCTGCCTTATTTTCGAGGAAGACGGACACTTGCTTAGCACACATGTGGCGACTCATTTGCTATGCTCCCCTCTCATGTCTATTACTCGCTTGGCCTTGCCCTCTGACCTGGCAATCGTCTGCGGCTCGACCAGGCGCACTCTGGCCGAGATCGCCAGGGTCGCTTGAAGCTCTCGCGTTATCAGTTGATCGAGCTGCTCTAGCCCGGCGATCGTGTCCGAGAAGACCTCCGGCGACACCTCCACCTGCACTTCGAGCGTGTCCAGCCGCCCCTCACGCGTGACCACTATCTGGTAGTGGGGTGCC
>JAKORR010000312.1 GCA_029777735.1 Armatimonadota bacterium
CAAGGATCCACGCCCAAGCCCTTGGCCGTGCCGGGCATCAACTGCATCAGCCCGATCGCTCCGGCGTGACTGACGCAGTCGAGGTCGAAGTTACTTTCGCACTTCATCACGGCGAATACCAGCCGGTGATCAATACCGTAGTAGTCCGAGTAGTAGAGCACCCAACGCACGATGGCCTCGCGCTCGGCCTCCGTCCGGTGCCTGTTGTGGCTCGCGATCCAGTCCTTCCAGAACTCCACAAGCGGCTCCTCGGCGGCTTGCAGAGACTCGCTGTCGCTGATTGGCAGATACCCCTGAACCGAAGGTTGAATCACCGATGGCGGACGGGGCACGGCATCAACCGGCGGTAGCTCAACCGGATCCAAGGGCTTCAAGACGCTAGGCTGAGCTGGTAGCACGAAAGGCTGCCCCACCGTCCCAGCCTGAGATAGCAAAGCCGCATGACCAGACGAGCCAGCGGCAGGCTGAACCGCTTGCGCGAACTGAACTGTCTGCGTGGCAGGCTGGGCCGTCTCGGGTGCTTGCACTGACGGCGGTCGTGCGACCGGCTGGGACAGACCCAGAAGCGCGTCCAGTTTCTGGCACTTCTCGCCTACGTCACAAGCGAGCACAACGCCCTTGAGCTGGGCTACAGCGGGCCCGTCGGGTCCGGAGAAGTCCACAATCATGTAGACCCTTTGGTCTAACGCCAACTCGGGCAGGGCAGAATCGCAGCGCACGAGTGCGATCTCGTCGGAGGGCAGGCGCAGCATGAACACGGTGGCTCCATTGGACGCTCGGGTCTTGCCGTGCAACACACCGCAGGCAAGGAAAGAGCCAATGCCGCTGGTGTATCCCCTCGTCCAAGCTCGGGGGCTTAGCTCGTCTACAGCGCGTAAGAAGTCTCGCGCCGCCTCGTCAGGCGACAGAGGATAAGGCACATTCACCGACAGTGTCGGCTGTCCGGCAGACAAGGCCGCCAGAATTGCCATAACAGCGATCAAGGATTACCCTCCAAGCACCGCCTGAGCTCCTGACAAGAACTCATTGTACGCCTTTTCGCCCCAGAGCACAAACACTATTCGCTTGAGACTCACGGGCTTTTGAGCTGCGAAGGCACGCACTGCCTCCGCCATGATGCGGCCGCACTCGGTCATGCTGAACCCACCAACGCCCGTCCCGAAGGCTGGCAGGGCAAGAGAACGGAGCGCCAGGCTGTCGGCGAGGGACAGGCAGGACCGTGTGGTCTCCGCTATCAACTCCGCGCTAGTCCTCAGGTCAGGCCCCATCACGGCGCCGTGCAGGACGTAGCGGTAAGGCAGATTCCCTGCCGTAGTCTCGATGGCGCTGCCGACCGGAATGGGGCCCTTGCTCACCGCCTCTTCCTCGACAGCGGAGCCACCGGCTTTTTTGATAGCCCCTGCTACTCCCGCGCCCATGAAAAGACGACTGTTCGCGGCGTTCGTGATTGCCTCAGTATCGACCCGGGTTATGTCGCCCTCGCGCACTTCCACTTCGATTTCTCCCAGTCTGAAGGTCCTGCAGAGATTATCAGCCATGTCCTGATCCTACACCTCCTGAGTCCGCCAGCAGCGCCCCTCAGCGACGGGGCTGAGAAGGGTGTTAGGCGGTCATTAGGCTGCGCCAGGGCAGGTGCACTGGGCGACACAGGGATTCGCCACTATGGCTGGTACCCCCACGGGGATTCGAACCCCGGTCGCCTGGCTGAGAACCAGGTATCCTGGGCCACTAGACGATGGGGGCACAGCAAAACAAAGTATACCCTTAGAAGCCCAGCCTCGTCAATGGCGCAACCCCTGGGGAGAGTGTACAATTCCCGCAGGATAGACTTGGCCAGAGGGCGAGGTGGCTGGTGGCCGTCGCTGCTCCGCAGGAACAAGTGCACGCAGGTGGCTAGTTTTCCCATGGAAGTGGACCAAGATTCTGCTCCGGAGCCTAGCTGGACGTCGGCTGCCCTGTGATTATTCCTGCCCTAGGCCCTCACGATGGTTTCCTGGCGGCGAAAGATTCATCCTACAGAAACCGAACACTCCCACCCCTGGGACACGTGTTGCGAGCACCTGGCTCCAGCCGCACCTGCGCCATCGGGAAGGGCATCAGCTTCTGAAGGATAGCGTTGATTCGCCGATTCCAGACGCCGCAACTGCAATTCGCTCACTGTCCAGAATCGCCCAAAGTCCCCGCTCTCATGGCCTCAGCAGAGCGTCCTTGGCTGGGGCGAGCAGAGAGGGAATGCCGCGCAGATCCACGTAGTGGTCCTCCATCACGAGGGCGGAGGGTTTCGCCAGCCGAAGGCTCCAGGCCTCGCCCGGAGAGGGCTTCGGGAGCTCGACGGTGAACTGGTACATCTGTGCCAGGTTGTCCTTCTCCTCCACCACAGTCCCGGTCGGGTCCACCAGGGCCGCCCTCACTGCCTCACCCAGACCTTCGCCCATGACGCGGACGCCGAACTCCGTCGTTCCTGCTGGCACCCAGAAGTACAACTCGCCCGTCGTGCTATAGAAGTGCACCGGCTGCGTTTCACCGCTTAGGTTTATCGGGTGGGATGACAAGGGTATCTGCACGTAGTTGAGTCCAGGATCGGCGGCGACGCGGTAGAGTCCTGTAGCCGGTGCCGTGAACATGACCTCGGTCTCCTCGTTGAAGAGCGCCTGAGTGCGGTACACTTCGTTACCCGACCAATCAGTAGCGATGATCAGAAGAAGGTTGCCCGAGTAATGGGCGACCTGGAGGTACCGGATCCGGAAAGACACCTGCTCACCTTCTCGGGCGAAGATAACGAGCCGAGCGATCTGGCGCAACCGCACGAAGGCAAGGGCATCGGGCTTCCACTCTGGGGTATCGACAACAGGTCGGAGAGTCATCCCCGCCGTGCTGATCCGTGGAATGGCATTGATCGCAACCGCGGGTATCCACTCGGCCAGCGTCTCCCCAGTGATCGGCACCTCACGCCTCTGCCCGTCGCGTTCCAGAATCAGTTTCCCTGTGACGTCCTTCACGGGAATCCCGCCCGTCATGTCGACGAGGGCGATCGGCTTGCGGTCGGGTGCCTCGGGCACGACGCAATCGACGAATTCGATGCCTCCAGCCGGATCGGTCATGTCTTGGCGTGTCATTAGCGCAATGGGGGCCTGGCCTGGCACGACCGTGGCGGCCTCACGCAGAGCACACCTTTCGAAGCGCATCCGACAGGTATCGGCAGGCTTACCTGCCACGATGATACCGGGGAACTTGGTTGGCTCGAAGACGCAGCCCACAAACTCGACCAAGCCCTTTACTGCGGTCTCCGCCGTGCCGCCGGTGCTCACATAGGCCTCCGTCCCTCCGTTGTTACTGGCCTTGCAGTTCTCAAAGCGCAGGGACACGGGCTCTGACGTGGCGTTGAGCGCGTTTAGGTAGGCCACATAGCCGCCGCCCAGGTTGCCCTCTGCCACGCAGTCTCGCATAACGCAGTTGACGAGTCTCTCGCTCGGGTCGTTAGGCTCATAGTCGATGCCCGCCTGCGGTGCCGTGCCCCCGGTATCGCGCAGGATGCAGTTCTCGATCAGCAGGTCCTCGGCGGTGATCACGCTTATGCCCTGCCGGTAGTTCTTCTCGCAGATGACGTCCTTGATGAGCACGCCCTTGTTGGTGACGCCCGGCTTGCCGGTGCCAAGGTAGATTCCGTCGCCCCCGCTCTCTGTGAGAGTTAGACCCAGAACGCGGATGTTGGTGCAGCTCTTGAACTGGAGAACATGACGCCACTCCGCCTTCTTGTACTCAGGCCCGGCATAGTCCGACCGTTGCATCCGCAGGACCGCGCCGTAGCCGGTGAGTGTGATGTTCTCCTTCAAGACAGCCCTAAAGAGGCAGTCGTTTGTGCCCTTGAACTCGCCCTTCTTGGCGACGACCTCGACGCCCTTCTCGAATATGACCTCCTGGTTGCCCGCAAGCTCGATGGGGGTCACGATCCAAGGTCGGCCAACGTTGTCCACGATGACCTTAGGCGCGCCGGAGTTGATGGCGGCCTGGAGGGCCTTAGTCGAATCCTCTGGGTCAAACCCCCACCAAGAGGCCCTGGCGGTCTCTATCTTCCCTGCAGCCACATCGTCGATAGCCTGCTGATTGACCTCGGCGAGGAGAAACGCAGGTGTCAACAGCATGGCAGTCACCATGCAGATAGACATAAAGCGGTAACGCATATTCGCCCTCCTCTTCGGTTCCCCGCTGGGTGGCGGGGGCCCTCACTTGACTTCCTCGTGCCTCTTGGCCTCGATTTCGTCTATCCTGTCTTCAAGAAAGTGGCCCTTGACCTGCTGGGCGAGAGCATATCCGCCATCACTTGGCGGCTTCCTGCGCCAACGGTCCAAGGTGCGTGCTGCCTCTTGGCTTCCCGCTGAGCTAGAGCCCGACGCCCTGACGCCCTTCCTCACTCGAGAACCAGCGACCACGTCCTCGCCGGCTGCACGTTAGGCCAGTCCTTCGGCGGAGTACGGAAAAGGTAGGCTAGTGTGCCCTCAACGAAGGGCAAGGACAGCTTGATCTGCCCCTTGCCGCCTACACGGAACAGGTAGCCCCAGCCCCCGGCCTGATAACCAGCCACATAGTCGCCATGCTGGCCGGTCATGAGGGACCATCCGCCGTGTCCGGCCGACATCGGCCGGTTGACCACGGCCGAAGCACCTTGGAGCAGCCCTACAGTCTCAGGTGGGAGCAGGTTTCGTCCTTCTTTGGTCACGATCACAGGCTCAGCCGGTGGATCATCCGGCAGAACCTCGGCCGGGCCGACGATGCGGCTCAAGCCCCCCATGCCGCTGCCTCCTTCCCAGCGCACGATGCGGCCATCCTGCACCACGGGCCACCAGGGGTAGTAGAAGCTGAAGCCACCGGTCTCCCACCAGATCCCGCCGTGCTCGATGTATCTCGAGACGGCGTCAAGCATCTCACTGACCCGATTGGCGCTCGGCACGGGGAACAGCTCCCCGTAGGGGTTTAGAATGGCGAACCATCGTCTAGGCTCGGCGCAGGCGCGTAGGATGTCGTCCGGCACCGTGAGCTTGCGTACCTCAAGAAGCAATTTGCCCACCACGGGCGACTTGTTGAGCGCGTCGATCCACTGGTCCGGACCTGCGTCCGCCCAGCCTGGGCTCGGGCCACCCGGCTCCATACTGATGACACCAAGGAAGCGCGGCGGCTGCGGCCACTTGGCGGGCTCCAATGCAGCCAGCTCGGCAGGCGGCTGGACCCCCGCCGTGGGGGCCTGAGCTTCGACCCATCGGACTCCGTCGCGCTCAATTAGGGCTGCCGGCACCTCGCCTTCCGGGATTTTCACAGCCGCCCGGGTTGCCGTCCCTGCCGGCAAGACAACACGGCCCGTCCCATAGAGCCACCACTGTTCCTGCTTTCCCTGCCGCCGGCGTACAAACTCCAGGGGCGCTGCCTGATCGTAGCTCTGCCCTGAGTACTTCACCAATCGCCCTGCCTCGAGCGTGCCATCTTCCCGTGCCACATAGTACCCCGGCGAGGCTAGCTCAACTGACCCGACGGTCACGGGCTCCTTCTCCAGGCTGCCCACAACAGTCAGCGGACCGTAGCAAGCCTCTAGGGCCAACTGCCGCAGATGGCGGAAGCTGTCCAGCGGCTCAAGCATGTACTGCGACGCCACTTGTTTCTGCAGCGTGTCGAGCCACTGCATCCAGCGGTAGCGCTGCGCGCCCTCGGGCGTGCCCACGGCCAGTGACAGCGACAACTGGTGACCTGCGGGCAGTGCCATGGCCAGCGCCTCCTCGTCGTCCACGAAGTGGCCCAGGTCATGCAGTGCGAAGGCCACCTTATCGTGTCCCATGTACAAAGCCACCGGCGAGGATTGCCATTCACCGTCTCCCAGGAATTCCCAGAAACACGGCGACCAGAGCTCGCGACCCTTCTTCGGCACGACGGCGTAGCCCACGCCGCAGAACTGTACCTCGTAGTTCATGATCCTATCCCAGCCACGCTCGGTGCTCAGCGGCACATACTTGCTGTCATTGCGCGCGATTTCGATCATGCCCTCTGCGTAGGCGTAGGGTGTGGGCTCGGCTGGGTTCAGGTCGTAGATCCATCCCCGCGCGCCTATCTGGTCCTGGAACAACACGTCGGACTTGAGGTCGTCCACAAAATCGCGCAGGCACTTGTCGTCCAGCTCGCGCACAAGCGGGTGCAAGGCGCAGATGGAGTAGCCCCGGCTTCGCGGTTCGGAATAGCCGTAGGCTTCGCGATAGGTCTTGCCGTCAAGCCCCACAGCCAGCACGGCGTCACCGTACTTGGCCAGGGAAGGAGATTGATCGCACCACCAGGTTGGGTTGACGTAGGGCATCATCAGAAGGCCCAGCTCGTGCCCTCGCCGATAGAGCTCCCGAAGCTCGTCCATTGTGCCGAACTCGGGCTGCGGCGGCAGGTAGTCGGGGTAGGCCTTGTCGAACCCCACGTGCAGGTGCTCGGTCATGTGGACAATGGTAGGCGACGGGACCTTGGGGAGGTAGGCCAGATAGTCGGCTGCCCTCCGGCCCGTCAGTCGCAACAGCAGGCTCTCCCGAAACTTGCGCAGGGTCTCGGTGGGCATCTTTTCGCTCAGCCTGCGCGTGAAGCCGTTGTCGGACACGTACTGCTGCGCGGCAGCCTTGAGATCGTGCCCCAGCAGCAGGACCACCGGCGGCGCCTGCCAGGTCTTGCCCGGTTCCACCCACGTCCCGAACTCGCGCGAGAACACAGCTGCGGGTTGGCCATTCACGTCGGCGCCCTTCAGTTCTAACCGCGCGGGCACGAAAATCTCACGCTCGAGTTGGGTGCGGTAGACGGCGAGCTGACCATTGTCGCTCGACAGATGGACAAAGTCTGCAAACATCGGAGGGTAGCTGCCGGTGAATCTCCCGTAGCCGCCGCGCTTGATGAGGTAGTAGAAGGGATAGCCCGACGAGTCGATCCACACGCCTCCGCGCTGCACGTAGGCCTTCAGCTCGTCGATCAGGGCCTCGCCCTCCGCCAGACTGTCGGCCGGGAGGTGCTCGCCGTAGGGATTGACAATGGCCGCGACCTGCGAATCTGCCAAGGCCGCCCGCAGTTCCGCGGCCGAACGAATCAGGAAGAAGCCCAGGTTTCCGACAGCGTGGGGCAGTGTTTCCTCCCAACGCCTCACCGCCACCGACATCCAGCCACCGCTGCCGCGTCCTCGTAGCGAGATCAATCCGACCTTGCCACCTTCGACCTTGCCGGCCCAAGCGCGGATGAGATTAGGCACGACGGGCAGAGCCACGTCTTCGTCCGCGCCACCGGCGAAATAGGCAAACCAACCTGTGCCGCCAAGCTGGAAGGCCGACAAATAGGGGCCGTCGTCGGTCTCCAGAATGACCGCATCCGGCGAACCCTCGGGGGGCCTCACCACTGCGGCCTCCTGCTGTGTCAGTCGCGACACCACGCTGCTGTCAAGCAGCGCTCGCCCCATCTCCGTCACCTGCAGCGGTTTGGCTGTGCCAGGCAGATCAAGCATCTGAGCACCAAAGCCCATCAGGCGGCGGAAGAGCCGGTCGGCTACTGGCTCGTCCTGCCAGCGCGACGGAGCCTCGTCCGACGGTGGCTCCAGCCACTTGGCCGTGAGCCCCAGCCCTGTGCTCTCGGGCCAGGTCAGCAGTCGCAGACCATCCTTAGGCATCGCAAGCTCGCTCGGCAGGACCAGGGTTAGCGCGGGCTGATCCCAGTGGTTAACCACTGTCGCTACTGCCTCCAGACGGTCTTGGCTCGCCATCAGCGCCACAGTGACGTTAGCCTTCTCGGCCCGCCAGGCCAGGGTGAGAGTGCCTTTGGTCTCGTCCCAGCGAGCCTCGACCGGCGCCTTAGCAGCAGCCTCCGACGCTGTCAGCCACGAGTTGTCACGGAAACGCAGGCGCCACAGATTGCCGTCCGCGTTTCCTACGCTCAGTGGCGGCGAACCAGCGCGACCCAATCGTGCCAGCGCCCCAGTCCGAGCGTCCAGGACGCACCGATAGGCGGGCCCTTCGATCGTCAGGGCAGTCTCCAATCTGTGGAACTGGATTTGGGCCGTTGAGCTCATCAGCACGATAGCCAAGCAGAGCGACGCCATCGCCATACCTCCCCAGGAAGGGTATCAGGGTGTCTTGCCCGTAGCGATGCTCCGCAGCAGACTGCGCAGGTCGTCGGCGGTCACGCTGCGGGCGTTGTGTTTCGTCGAGCCAGAAGCCAGGGCTTCGTCGATGATCCTTGGATAGTCCGCCTCGCGCAGCCCACACTCGCCCAGTGGACGGGCGACGCCTATCTCCTCCAATAGATCGTGTATCCAGTCAACCAAAGCTCCCGCCGCCTTCTCATCGGAACCGTTCGGCAGACTAATCGCCCGCGCGGCCACAGCGTACTTCGGCCCGGCCACAGGCAGGTTGAACTGCATGACATGGGGCATCAGGAGGCCACAGATCAGCCCGTGAGGCAGGCTACACAAGTGCCCCAGGGGATGCGCCAGGCCATGCACGAGCCCCAGGCGGGCACAGGCCAGGGCCAGGCCGGCCATAACGCTGCCCAGAGCCATGGCTTCGCGTGCTTCCAAATTTCCACCGTCCTCCACAGCGGCCGGCAGTGCCGGGGCCATCAGCTCGAAGGCCCGCAGAGCCAGGGCGTCGCTGTAGGGATTCGCACCTGTTGAGGTGTACGATTCTAACGCCTGCACAATAGCGTCCAAGCCGCTGTAGGCCGTCTGAGGCCGTGGACAGGACAGGGTGAGCTCCGGGTCCACCAAGGCCACGGCGGGCGTCAGGTCTCCGCCGCGCAGCGAGGCCTTCACACCGCGCTCCGTATCTGTGAGGACCGAGTTGGGCGTGACTTCAGCGCCGGTGCCTGAGGTGGTAGGGGCACAGATCGAGGGCAGGCCCGCGCTCGCGGGATCGCGCTCCCCGCGGTGATAGGCCGCTGTAGGAGCATCTTCGTGGGCTAGAAACGCGATGGCTTTGGCGACGTCCAGGACACTGCCCCCGCCGACGCCAAGGACCACTTCCGCCCGCGTGTCCCGCAGGTACCTGCGCCCCTTGTCGACCCAATCGAGAGTAGGCTCGGCCGGCACGCCTGGGAAGGCAGCCCACTTGACCCCGGCTGCGCGGAGGCTATCCTCGATTCGCCGCAGGTTGCCCGATCGGGCCAAGGACGAGCCGCCCATCACGAGCATTGCACTACGCCCAAATTGAGCCGCTTCTGAACCAATCCGCTTGATGGCCCCTAAGCCGAAGATGAAGCTGCGAGGAAGAGGACTGATGAAGGCCGGAAGCCCAGGCATGAGGATCACCGGGCTTGTGTTTCCGCCTCTTGACACGGTTACCTGCACCGATGGCGTGCTGTGATGAGGGGATAAGCCCGGTGCGTCGTCTTGGGCCACCCCGTCTACTCTGCGTCAAGATACAGCGACCCAAACCAGATTCCAGCCTCGCGCTCAGCGGATTCCAGCGAGTCGGCGGTATGAATGAGATTGCGGATAGCACGGCCTTCGGTTGCGGATAGCTCCTGAGAGTCACTACCTAGGTCGCGGCGGATCGTGCCAGGCGTACAGTCACAGGGCGACGGCCTGTCCCCGGCCAAGGCTCGTACCGATGCGATAGCGTTGGGTCCCTCCAACAGCATCGGCACGACCGGCCCCTCGCAAGTGTAGTTTAGCAGCCATTCGCGGACCTGCTCGCCATACTTGCGGGCGATCTCCTCGCCGTACTGGGCCTCTGCCTGGGAGCGAGAGGCCCACATCATGCGAAGGCCTACCAGCCGCAGGCCAGTAGCCTCCAGCCGACGGATGATCTCGCCGACCAGACCTCGCTGCACAGCATCGGGCTTCAACATCGCGAAGGTGCGCTCCATGGCCACTTAAAGGCTCCTTTGGCGAAAACAGATCGTTCACGGCCACCACTGCGAAGACCTCATGTGGCCGACGACCATGGTGTGCATCGGCAAGAGAGACGTAGCTCTCAGCACTCTCGCCGACCACCTGGGTTTCAATCCTGGCGCAAAAGTATAGCACCCTTTGCGGACAACTGGCTTCTTGTCTTGGGCCGTGGGTGACCATCCAGTAACTCCCGCTGAGTTGGGTTCAGGGAGGCCGGAGGCAGTCCGTTGATGAATTACACCCCACGGGTGGCGGTCCAGAGAGTGTAAAGTTCACCGGAAGGGTGAGGCTGTTGTAGCTCGGGCGTTGGGCTCAAACGACTGTCTGAGAGCCAAAGGAGGCTGCACTCATGGTCATCGACGTGCACAATCATCTGCCGAGAGATTGGAAGCCCTACGTGTCCCAACTCCGCGCCGAATGTGAGCGGCTAGGTATAGACCGAGTCGTGCTGTGCACCACGGGGGGGCCTGGCCAGGTCAGCAACGAGGAACTGGCTAGCGCCGTCGCCGCCAACCCTGACTTCTTGCTGGGGCTGGGGCACCTGCGGCTAGGGGACCATGGCCCGGAACAGGTTGACGCAATCCGGGATCTCGGCCTGCACGGCCTCAAGTTGATTCGGCCTCGTCTGCGCTACGACGACGACGAAGCGATGGAGATCTACAGCCGGGCCGCCCTATGCGACATGCCCATACTGTTCCACCTGGGGATCGTCGCCCGTTCTCCCCTGGACGCTGCTATGGACGTGAGCATCGCGCGCATGAGGCCGGTGTATCTCGACCGAATAGCGCGGCGGTTTCCGGAGCTGAAGATAATCGGCGCCCATTTGGGCAACCCGTGGTATGAAGAGTCGGCGGAACTCGCGCGCATGCACCCCAACATGTACTTCGACCTTACCGGCTCGACTCTGAAGAAGAAGCGGCCTGCCTTCTTCAAGGAGCTGCTCTGGTGGGCTGAGGATGAGCAGTATGGGCGCATGGGCGGGAAAACACCTTGGGAGAAGGTAGTCTTCGGCACCGACGTAGACTTGGCGCTGATGGAGGACGTGATGAAGGACTATCAGATCCTCATGGACGGGTTAGGCCTCGCGGAGCAAGACAGACGGCTCATTTGGGGCGATACAGCAGCGGCGATTTTCCGGCTGACCTAAGATCTCGTCACGGACCCGGCGACGCCCGCTGCGGTAGACAGCTGGGAGCGGGCTGTTCCGGCAGAGCTGTGGTCTGCTCGCCTAGATCGCATTCTGCTGTCTCGGCCGCTTTCTGCCTTAGGGTTTGGATTCCTCTGGCGGTTCGACTCGCCAACCAGTTAGTGGGATCGAACGAGCGCTCTATCCTTCGCAAGCTGAAGCTAACGTTGCGCAGCACCAGGTCGGTTGGGTCGCTCTGCACGTGATGCTGGATGGTGAGCGCCACAGTGATGACAATAACGACCGCTGCCGCACCGACCGCCACCCAGGTGAGCGGCCGCGACCGGTTCCGTTGTACTTGTGACACCCGGCTCATCACGCGCGAAGTGAACTGAGCTCCGCCCAGCGAAGCTGGCGCCTGCAGGTCTGCCGCCACCCTTGCCAGGACTCCACCCCCGTCGTTCACCCCCGCGGCTCGGATGACGCGTTGACTAAAGTCTGCAGGCGGCTCCACACACTGCGTCTGAGAAAGCAGCGACCTGATTCGCGCGGCCTTCGCTAGGTATTCCTGACACTGGGAGCAGAGGGCCACATGCTCCCGCAGCCAGTGGGCCCGCAGCCCCCTGAGCTCGCCATCGTAGAGGGCATCGAGGACTTCAGGCTGTACTCTGCACGCGATAAGCATTGTCTATCGCTCGGCTTCCCAAAGCCGACGAAAGCATTCTCGGGCAGCGTGCAAGCGCGATCGCACAGTACCGACAGGCGTGTCCAAGGCTTCGGCGATTTCCTGGTAGCTCAGGGAGTGAAGTTCGCGGAGGATCAGCACCGCGGCCAGGTGATCGGGCATGCTGTGGAGCACTTCATGAACGGCCACCGCAGTCTGGTTGCCGGCCCTGGCGTTCTCGTCGCTGACCTCTACTTCTAGCGGTCCCGTGCGCGACAGCTTCCTGCGCCGCCGTAAAGCCTGGTGAACGGTTATCTTGCGAAGCCAGGCGCGGAAGTTGGCTCGCCGCCGGAGCTGTCCCAGCTTTTGATAGGCTACCACGAACACATCTTGGGCTACGTCCTCCGCTTCATCAGCGCTTCCCACTAACTGATAGGCAAGGTTGAGTACCCAGCGCTGGTGACGCTCTACGAGCAGCGCGAAGGAGTCTATATCACACCCTCCAGGACACGCCCGACCAACACCGCGTCGTGGCTCACCATGGTGACCCACCCGGCTGCCTGAAGTGAGTGATTGGCTCCGTTCATTGGCCTGAGCGCCCCCGCGAGGGTCTTGACCGCTAGGGAAGAGTCGCAGAAGTTACGAAAGGTTCGCCTAGACAACTCACGAATACAATGATAATACAGTACAGTGATAATATCGTACCGCTCAAGGGTGCGGCGGCCAAGACACTTCCAGATCGGCACGAGAGAGCCTCGACGGGCTTGTGTGCGTGCTGGACGTCTTGGCGCATGGTCTTGAGTATTGAACCAGAACTAAGCCAGGAAGCCGCAGAATCAGGCAAAAGCAATGGCGACTGGCACTGATACACCCGCAAAGCCTAAGCTCGACACGGGACTCAGCACGCGTGCTGTTCTTCTAGGTGCGGTCTTCACAGCTTTGTTGGGAGTCGCCGTTCCATACTCCGACAACCGCCTTCAGGGCACTTGGATCGACTGCTGCCACCTGCCCATCGGCGTTTTCTTCCTGTTTTTCCTTATGGTCGCCGGAATCAACCTGTTTCTGCGCCGCTTCTTGCCCCGACGCGCCTTCTCTGTACGCGAGCTGATGGTTATCTACACCATGATGCTCGTGGGCAGTGGCATACCATCCTTCCAGCTCACTGAGTACCTCTTTCCCACCTTGTCCGGCGTCATCTACTATGCTTCGCCAGAGAACAAGTGGGCCGAGGCCTTCTACAGGTACATCCCCGACTGGATGGTGCCCCAGGACGAAGCCGCCATGAGGGCCTTCTACGAGGGCCTGCGTCCAGGTCAGGCCCTCCCCTGGCGTCCTTGGGTGGTGCCCATCCTGGCCTGGACAGCCCTGGCGCTCGCCCTTTTCTGGACGATGACCTGCATCAGTGTCGCGCTTCGGCGCCAGTGGATCGAGGACGAGCACCTAATCTTCCCGCTGGTACAGTTGCCTCTCGACATGGTGGAGGAACCTCAGGCCGGGCTGCTCAGTCCTTTCCTCAGCAGTCGAGTTGTCTGGATCGCCGCCGCAATCCCGCTGCTGATTCACTCCTGGAACGGCCTGCATACCTACTTCCCGGTGGTGCCCGGTATAACCCTGGTCTGGCCGCTCAACCAGTATTTCCGCAACGTCCCCTGGAACCAGATGGGCCCTGTCACTGCCTTCACCCACTTCAGCGTCATCGGCTTCAGCTTCTTATTGTCCACGGACCTGTCCTTCAGCCTGTGGTTCTTCTTTATCCTGTTCAACCTGGCGTCTGTGGCGCTCTATGCTGCTGGTGTGAGGGTGCCTCCTATCCCCAACTACGCGACTAAGCCCGAGGCCGCCCTCCAGATGCTAGGGGCCTTCTTCCTCGTCTGCGGCTACATCCTATACCTGCTGCGCGGCTACATGATCCGTATCGTCAACGCTGCCTTCTCCCCTGCCGTAGACGCCCAGGACGACGAAGAACCTCTGCCCTACAGATTGGTCTTCTGGGGTGCACTGGCTGGGCTTGCCTTCATGGTGGCTTGGTGTAGCCTAGCAGGTGTTAGGGCCTGGGTCGCGCTGAGCAGTTTCCTGCTTTTATTCATGATCTCCCTTGTACTGACACGACTCATCAGCGAAGGTGGCCTGATGTTCGTGCAGGCTCCCTTCACACCCGTGGACATCTACGCCAACACAGTTGGTACAGGCTGGCTTACGCCGCGGGAGCACACGGTGCACGCCTTCCTCCAGCGTATAGTCATGTTCGACCTACGTACCTTCATCATGCCCAGCTTTATGGACAGCTACAAGATAGCGCATGAGACGGGGCTTAGCACGCGGCGGATGATGCTCCCCTTCGGGCTCGCGATATTGCTATCCGTGGTCTTCTCCTACGCGTCGATGATGTGGACGGCCTACCGCTTCGGGGCTGTGACGCTTTCGGGGTGGTTCTGCAAGGCCAGTCCTCAGCAGCCCTTCAAGAACCTCGTGCAGTTGCTGACCGACCCGCGCCAGCCAACTCTCGCGGGGTGGGTGTTCATTCTCGTGGGTGTGGCGATCACGTGGGCGCTGTCCATGGCGCGCATGCGTTTCACCTGGTGGCCCCTGCACCCACTGGGCTATGCCATGGGGCCGAGTTGGCCCATGATTCAGCTTTGGTTCTCCATGCTCCTCGGCTGGGTTTTCAAAAGCGTAATCATGCGCTATGCCACAGTCACATCCTACCGGCGTGCCAGGCACTTCTTCTTGGGGCTTGTAGTGGGCGAGTTCCTTGCCGCCGGCAGTTGGGTTATCGTCTCCTGGGTCACAGCCACGCGTGGGCTCAGGTTCTTCCTCACCTGAACGCCTCCCGACCTTCGGCTGCCCTTCCTGCCCTCGGGTTCTTGTCCCTCATGAATGAACGTAGAGGACCGCAGGGCCCTCCTGCACCCCGCGGGCCTGAAAGTAGCCTTGTGCCAGGCGCGACGAAGTGGGTATGTACCAGTCCGCTTGGAGCCGGTCATGGGCGTCCGTCAGGTCGAGCACACCCCCAGTCGCCTTGTCCAGAAACACCTTGTCCTTCGCGTAAGGCAGGAAGGGCCCTACCAATTAGCTCGTCAGCGGTGAACGTCAGCCAGTAGTGCGTGCGCTCGAAGAACCGCCCCAGATTCGCGAAGCAGGCGTAACCGGGCTATCGTAGGGCCTAAGGAGCTCCCAAGCCGTATAGGTAGAGAAAGTGGACCTCAAGGGGGTTCCCGCTCTCCACTCTGACCGCAAAGCCGAAGTCCGCCGACGGCCACCGGGAGAGCTCGGCGACACCCGCCAAGCCACTGATGGCGCCGACGAAAAGCAGGGGAGTGATGGATCTCGGTTTTCCCCGTTCCAGCTGCCTAGTGGCCTGCCTTGCTTACTTAGCCCGCAGGCAGAGGATCCAGTCGCCCTCGCCAGGCGGCTCGAAGCGGGTCACGCCCTGGGCGATCTCTCCCGCACGCGAAGTCTGGCCCTTACGCGGGTCGAACCAGATCGCAGCGATAGGGCGTCGCAGCCCCTCTGCACGCAGCAGCACAGGATCTATAGGGGTGTAGACCACCGCCAGCTCTCCCTTCTCCGAGGCCGCGGCCATGATAAAGCGCTTTGCCTCTCGCTCGCCGGGCTGCTCAGCCAGCAACTCTTGGGCGGGTCTGAGCCGCCACCACTCGATGCCGCTGAAGAACCGACGCAGCACCACCATGCTTTGTGTGCCGGGCGATTGAATAGCTTCGCGCCAGGGACCGACCACGCCCAGGCCTCCATGTCCCTCCGGTACGGCGGGAGCGTCGTGCCAGGGCCAAATCCAGTTGTGGCCGTAGGTGACGCCGGCGGTAGGCGCGTTTAGCAGGCTCCAGTACACAGCCCGCCTCACCTCATAGTCGGTGAAGGGCTGCTTGCGGCCATCGAAGGGCGGATGGGCCTCGTAGTTTGGCTCGAGGTTGATGAAGGGACGCGGCGGGGCGCGCCGCCAGTCGACAGCCGGTGGCCCCTGGCAGAGCCAGCGCATTGTGTCCTCTCCAGCGCTGTGGCTGCTCTGGTATCCCACAAGGTCATACCAGAACTCTTCGCGATACTGGTCGACTGGCCAGTGTCTACCGCAGGGGTGCAGCGTCACCAAGCGATCATGGCGCTCGGCAAAGACGGTCCGGCCGATATGCCGCCACTTGTCGGCTACCTGAGGGCCGAAGTTGCCGTCACCGCCAAGGAGCCAGACCACCTGGTGCGCACCCCACCGGGCAACAATATAACGTGCCAAAAGGGTTGCATCCTCCGTTGTCAGCGAGAAGCCCGGATCGCCTTCCCCCAAGGCCCAGAGGACGACGGGCGCTCCCACTAGACCGCTCTCATTTACCATGGCTACCTTGCGGTCCAGGCGCTGGAAGAACGCAGGATTGATGCGAATCGGCTGCCCACCGGTACAGGCAGTCTCGCCGTAGGCATCCTTCGTAAGTCCTCGCCAGTGAGTGCAGACGAACTGGACGACGGTGAATCCTTGCTCCCGACGTGTCTTCAGATAGAAGTCCCAGTCCTCCTCAGAGGCACGGAGAACACCGTTCCAGGCTGTATCAGCCAACCAAAAGAAGGGCTTACCTGCGGCATCAACAATGTGGCGACGGTTCTCGGACAGCTTGAGGGAGCCCCGCGCGAAGACCGGGTTGTCGCCTCTGTAGGCGGTACAGACGAAGGTACCCCGTCGCCCATGTAGGCCCTGATCGGCCCTGTTGGAGCACTCGGAGCGCCAGCGCCATTTGCCTGTCACGTCAGGAGCAAAGCGAAAGCGCCAGGCGCGATCTCCATCCCAGAAGGCCTCGACGCTCCGTCGCGTATCCTTGGGGCCGGTTAGCAGTATCCGGACGCTCACTTCCGCCGGCGGATTGACGTAGGTCTGGGCGCTCTCCAAGGGTGCCTCGAACACTGTGCTCTGGGCCACTGTTGTCACAGCCATCGCCTCCTTCGAACCTACGGCTGCCGCACAGATTGCAGCGAGTAACACACTGGCCAGTCGCATTTTCCTTCTGCCTCCTTCCGGCCCTATCCAGGCGCCACAGGCCATGTGGTCCCACACAGACCCCTCTGCGCCCCTAGGTCCTCGGCGTGCTTGTGATCTTCGGACTGGTACGCCTGCCACCTGCCTTGAACCGACTAGGAGCAAGTGCTCAAGGACAGGGTCGTCCGCCAGAGAAGATACTCAAAACCGTGTACTGAGGAACCCAAGGGGCGATTCAGGTGGTCTGCGTCTTCGTGATTAGCGTTCTTCTGACATCAGCTGCGGCGGCATATGCCCAGGCGCTGCCGGAGGCCCGGGTGGCGGTGCTGGCGCAGCCCGGGATGGTGGTCTATGGTGGTGCTCCTGCTATCCAGCCAGCGAACCTTGCAGGGCATCTCTCCGCTTGGGGGCTGCCTACGGTATCCCTGAGCGCCGCGCAGATTGCCAATCCGGAAGTCTTCAACGCGGAACGCTTCGCTGCAGTCGTGCTCCCTTACGGCAACGCCTTCCCTCTGCCGGCCTATGCCGGTCTAAGGGCATTCCACCGCGACGGTGGATGCCTGGTGATGACCGGTGTTCCCTTCTGTCACCCCTGCGTTTCGGATGCGCCCGTAGGATGGGAGGCGAGATGGAGCACCACTGCCCAGTGGCTTGAGGAGGGACACTCCGGGCTGCGAGCCGTCCGTGTGCGGCACCAGGGGATCGACTGGGAGGGATGCACACAGGCCAGGCGATGGCCTGTGAAGCCCGGCGAGACTCTCCGTATTGGCGGCTGGGTACGTTCCAGGGGCAGCGAAGCCGACCGCGACCGCTTGTTCGTGCGCTTCTTCGCTGGCGGTGCCTTCGTGGGGCAGGATGGCCCGGCAGTGCCGCCTGATGCCACGGAGTGGCGGTGGATAGACAAGGTCGTAACGGTTCCCGAGGGCGCGGGGCTGGCGGATGTATCACTGCAGGTCTGGTCGTTCGATGCCACCGTGGACCTGGATGACGTGGTGGTGACGCGGTTGGGATCCGATGCGAATTTGGCAGTGAATCCTGGCTTCGAAGAGGCAGGCGGCGAGTGGCGGGATCTGGGGCATTCAGACGACTACTTTGGCCACAATGTGAAGGGCATCGGCACAGGAGCCTTTGACGGCCCGCCCGATACGGAAGCTCCGCTTACGGTCGTAGACGGCAACCCCTTGGGGCTCGAGGCGCGGCACTTGGCTCGACCGAGCGCGCGTCTGCAATGGCTGGCAGCGCAGACCCTAGCACCCGAGGACGAAGTGCTCCCTGTCGTCACTCTGGACATACCACAAGGCCACCCTGTGCCCGCCGCGGCTGCCATTAGGCACAACTGCCCTGACTTCCGCGGCGCCCGCGACGTTTGGGTGGGCCAGGTGGCTGATGGCTACTCGCCCGAGGACCGCTACGCCGCCGAGCAGATGATTGCCCGGGGCGTTGCCTGGTGCCTTATGGAGAAGAAGGTCCTCTCCGAGGACGCTTACAGACAGATACTGGCACGTCTTTTGGCCGAGAGTAAACCGGCTCCCCTGCCCGACCAAATCGACATAGTCGACGAGCCCCGACCCTGGGGCGATACCTTCTTCCCCAAATCCAAGCCTCCGGCACGCGAGCTGCTGGTTGTGGACGTGCGGCGGCTTGGGGCCTGGGAGCGGCTAGCGCTGACGTGCCTGCAAGGGTTGACGGCGCGACAACGACCCGTATTGTGGCTGTTCTTCAGTGATTGGGACCGAATATGGCTGGATTGGCACAGGGAGAAAGGCCATATCGACAGTTACCGGGTCGTGGACGACTGGCGCGGGCTGTTTCGGCAGTTTGGGACGGTCGTGAAGGGCGCCGTGGTCCCTGACGATGGGCAGTACCAGGGAGTGTTGCTGGCGTGCAACGTGGCGGCGTGCGAGGATCTGATCGTGGCGCCCGAGGGCCTGGCCCGGGAGTTGGGACTGGAAGTGAAGGCCGACCTGCGCGGCTGCTTTCCGACCTATGCCGAGAGCCTGCAGTG
>JAKORR010000313.1 GCA_029777735.1 Armatimonadota bacterium
GCGGAGGAGGCGCTGCGCGCCGTGCTGCCCAGGGTGCCGGAAGACACCCTGGTGATCATCGACGAGGCCTACCGGGAGTTCGACGAGACGCGGTTTGACAGCCGGGCGCTGCTGTTGGAGCATCCGAACGTGGTCGTGACCCGGACCTTCTCCAAGATCTACGGCCTGGCCGGCTTGCGCCTCGGGTACGGCGTGATGCGGCCGGAGTGGATCGCGCCGCTCTACACCGCACGCGACCCCTTCAGCGTGAACAGCCTCGCCGTGGCCGCCGGCATGGCGGCGCTCGACGATGCCGAGTTCCTTGAGCGGTCAAAAGAGCTGACGCGGGCGGGGAAAGCCTATCTCTATGCCGCCTTCGAGCGGCTGGGTCTGCCATATGTAAAGAGCGAGGCCAACTTCGTGCTGTTCGACGCCGGGCGGCCGGCTGCGGAGGTCTTCGACCGCCTCCTGCGGCAGGGCGTGCTCGTGCGGCCGTGCGGCTCCTTCGGCCTGCCGACGCATCTGCGGGTCACGGTGGGACGGCCGGAGGAAAACGAGCGCTTCGTCGCGGCGCTGGAGGCGATCCTGCGCGTGCGAGTAAAGTAAACGTGGGTAACCCGGATGGAAAATAACGGGAAAAGAAGGACGAGAGGTGTCCCCATCCAGAAGTGTTGATAGTGCTCAACACCAACACGAAGGAGGGTCATCTCTCGTCATGGATCAATTTCGTGCTGATGAGGCTATTTCCTTCCAGGATATCGAAGCATCGGTTTGGCAAAGCGTGGTGGCTACCTTTCGGGATGCGATGGTCGAAGTCTTAACGCGCCTAGACCAGGCGCTGTACCAAGGGCGAGACTCAAGTCGATACGAGCTCAAGGGCATGCGTGATCGGGAAGAACTGACTCGGGTGGGCCCGATCGCCTTCAGGCGGCGCTACTACTGGGACAACGAGGAGGAGCGGTGGGTTTTCCTACTCGATGAGTTTCTGGGGCTGCCGAAGCGGCAGCGTGTCAGTGAGGGGGTTCGAGCGGACGCGGTGGAGGCGGCTGTTGCTGGGACGTCCTATCGAGGAGCAGCAGCAGAGTTGGAGCGGCGAGGCTGTCAGGTCGCCGTGAGCCATGAAGCCATTCGGCAGTGGACCCTCAAGGCTGGCAAAGCGATCGAGGCTGAGGGGATCCGACGGCAACAGAACCCGGCCGGTATGAGGCGTGTGCCGGTGGTCTTCGTTGAGACTGATGGGTTTTGGCCCGGCCGGCAGCGGGAGAAGCGCAAGGAAGTGCGCTTGTTCGTCGTCCATGAGGGGTGGGTCCTTCGGAGGCCGGGCAGCCACGAGTACCGGTTGGTTCACCGGCGGGAGTTTGTGGCCCCGGGGAAGGGCGATCCCTGGGAAGCATTCAGCAGATGGCTGGAGAGCGAGTACGACCTCAGCGAGACGTGGGTTGTGATCAACGGTGACCGGGCCAGCTGGATACGGCAAGGGGTGGAGTGGTTTCCCAAGGCGCTGTACCAAGTGGATCGGTTTCACCTGAAACGCGATGTACGGCGCCTACTAAGGGAGCGTCCCGTGCCGTTGAAGGAAGCGGAGGCAGCCATAGCAGAGAACGATGCACAGAGGCTGCTACAGGTGCTGGAGGCGGCCTTGACGCAAGAGGACGATCCGAAGCGCCGGAAAGAACTGCGGGCTCTAAGAGCCGATTTGGGAACGATACCGGAGTCCATTCGCGACTACCGAGTGCGGCTGAGCGAGCAAGGCGTATGTGTGACAGGGCTTTGCGGGATTGGGTCAGCTGAGAGTGCCGTAGAGCGCTATTCGAGGCGCACACGCAAGGTCGGCCGTGGCTGGTCAGACACGGGTTTGCGGGCGATGCTCCATGTGATGACGGCCTACTTCCAGGGCGTCCTCCGTGGAGTGGTGGAGACGGTGGAGTCCGTGCTGGGACTCGAACCACTCAAGAATGCCCCACAAGCCGCAAGGCAGGCGGCTGTAGAGACGGTTGGGTGCGGATTAGACGCGGTGCGTCACGGGCATCTGCCCGCCCTACAAGGAGGGCGTACTGGGACCGGCGGTTTGTCGCAATTGCTCCGTTCAATAGTAAACGGTTAGGAGGGCCATTTGACTCAAATAGGCCAAAACATTCATTGGACTGAACACTTCTGGAATTCTCCCCTACCCACGATGAGTTGACAGGCCCCCGCCGGTAGACTCGCTTGACTTTGCCCGCCTGCTGGCCC
>JAKORR010000314.1 GCA_029777735.1 Armatimonadota bacterium
AGCTAACGCCCTAGCGATGCATAGTCGCTGCTGTTGTCCGATCGAAAGCTCGTAGGCCGGACGCTGCATATGGCCCTGCAGATCTTCCCACAAGGCTGCGTCGCGTAGGCTTTTCTCAACGATAGCCGAGAGCAGATCGGGATCGGTGATGCCATAGAGACGCGGACCATAGGCGACGTTGTCATAGACTGTCATCGGGAAAGGGTTGGGATGCTGGAAGACCATACCAACGCGCCGGCGCAGGTCCACTAGGTCCACGCCCGGCGCGTAGATGTCCTGTCCGTCCACCAGGACCTGTCCCTCGACTCGTGCTCTCAGCACCTCGTCGTTCATGCGATTGAAACAGCGTAAAAACGTACTCTTGCCACAGCCCGACGGCCCGATGCATGCAAGGATCTCCCGGGGATATACGTCTATTGTTACGCCCCGCAGCGCATGGAAGGAGCCGTAGTATACGTTTAGGTCAACCGCCCGCAGCTTGGGTTGTGGCCGGATGGCCATCGGGTCCCTAGGGTGGGACGGTTCGGAAGCTTCCATCGGCACAGCTCCATCCTAGCGCCCGTGGTACCACAGGTAGGCGTAGATGACACAGGCGAGAAGCCAAACGACGGCCGAGTAACGCGCCACACGCTCAAGCATATACTCTCGGGTCCCAGCTTGGAACCGCGAGCTGTCCATGCCAGTGACCACGCTAAAGCCATCGGACTTCGCCGTCTGTAGGGCCTCAGCAACGATGAGCAAGATTCCGCTTATCGCCGCGATGATCGCCACAGCAATCTCCATTCTTAATGTCACTCCTCACTCCTGATACCTAAACAAGACAAACCATCTTCCAGTGCTGCCACGGGCCAGCGAAGCCTTCCGCGCGTTGCCAGTGGCTCACTGTGCGGCGGCAGTGGTCGTCATCCACTGGTCTATCCACTCATTGAGGACCCGGATGGCCAGAGATATGTCCGGTATGTGCCCGCCATCATACCAGACGACACGCTTTGGCTCACAAGCTGCTGCGTGCAAGGCCTCGGCGCAGGCAGGCGGCACAATCTGGTCCTGGCGTCCGTTGAGCATCCATACGGGCCTAGGAGCGATGTGCGCGACGTAGTTTACAGGGTCAATGTTGGACAGCTCCTCAGCAAAGACCGGATCGGCCAGGCGCTCTCTGAAGCGCACCGCCACGGGGTGGTCGCTGGCCTCGACCATCTTCTCCCACGCTCCACCACCCACGATCAGGAGGGCAGCAGAGATTCTGTCGTCCACGGCGGCCAGCAGCGTGCCCATCATAGCGCCCATACTGGCCCCGATCAGGCCGACACCTTGAGAGTCCAGGTCCTCACGCGTCTCCAGATAGTCTAGGGCCCGGCGGTAGTCGACAACGGTTTGTATCATGGCCTTCTGGGCCGCACCAGTGTCGGGATCGAGGAAGGCCTCTTTAGGCATTTTGCGGTCGCCATGGCCAGCAGCATCAAGCCCCAGTGTGGCCCACCCCTTGCCCGCCAGAACCACGCCGACCATCATGGCGTCCTGCTTGCTGCCCCCAAAGCCATGGAGAAGCAGGAGCACCCTCGGCTTGCCCCCCTCTCGCGGACGCACCATAGCCCCCGCTACCCTACCGCCCAGGGGACTGTCGAATTCAATGCGCTCCTCGACAATGCGGCCACCCTCGGCCACCAGCTCGCTGGTAGCGTTGAGGGCTTGGCTCTTATCGTAGTCGAACTGAGCGCGTCGCGTCTGCCAAGCGGCTGCCTCGTCCGCCCCAGCACACCGCTGGGGCACAGACAGGAGGCACACCAGCGTCACTGGTGCAACAAGACCTAGGAGCAAGCGTACCTGTCTAGTCAGACCGCACCCACGCGAGCGATTCAGCTTCATCGATGCTCAGTCTCTCTCTTGAACATGAACTGCCTGCGATGCCAGCGCCATAAGTGTACTACACTATCGTCCTCTTCTCCAGGGTTAGCGCGGATCCGACGCCAAGCAATGCAAAGCTGAACCTCAGAGCGACACAGAACCTCGGCATCAAGAATCCCTGGAAGCGCGGGCCTAGGATTACGTAGCATGGCTGGGATCGGCTCATCTGTGGAGCCACCTCCGCCAAACCGTCCAGCCCGGCGTGCCTGTAGCGCGGAAAGACCAGCCTTACAGCTGCTGGCCTCAGCTATTTCCTGTTCCCCGGACTGTCAGCCTCTGCCTGGGCCTGCGCCTGCTGCTGGGCAAGCGCGTCGCTCCGGATGAGCTCCGCAGTCCGACGTAGTCTCCCAACCACATCCGCCTGCTCTAGCAGCTCCAACAAGTGAAAAAGACTTGGGCCGATGGTCGTGCCGGTGGTTGCGGCACGACAGGGATGGAT
>JAKORR010000315.1 GCA_029777735.1 Armatimonadota bacterium
GAGGAAGGAAAGCCGCTTCCGTTTGAGCTTGCGGGGCAGTTGATCTACTACGTGGGCCCGACGCCGGCTAAGCCTGGGGAGCCGATAGGGTCGGCCGGGCCGACGACGGCGGGGCGTATGGATCCATATGCGCCCGTGCTGATGGAGCGCGGCTTGAAGGGCATGATCGGCAAGGGAGCGAGGTCGAAGGCGGTAAGGGACGCGATGATCAAACACAGGGCGGTGTACTTTGCGGCGGTGGGCGGCGCAGGGGCGCTGGCTTCCAAGAGGATCAAGTCGGCGGAGATAATCGCCTACGAGGACCTGGGGCCCGAGGCGCTGCGAAAGCTCTATGTGGAGGACCTCCCTCTGTTCGTCGTGAACGATGTGTACGGGGGCGACCTGTATGAGGAGGGAGTGGCTAGGTACAGGAAGGGGTAGGCCAGGAGGAAGCAGCTGGGCAAAGGAGGTGTGACGGAATGACACACTCTGAGCAGCAGGCGGCGGAGATGTGGCGAAGCATCATCCCTGTTAGCGGCACTGTGGAACACCGCATGATCGAATGCGTTAAGGCCCTGGAGGAGCGCGGCTGCGACGTGTCGGAGGCCAGGAAGCTGATCCCCAAGGGGTGGGACGCCTACAATATGCGCGACTTCCGGATGCTGCAGAAGGTCATCGCCATGATGTGGGAGGCGTTGCGCAGGGCGCCCAAGATGGTCAGCGACGATCACCTGCCCGACACCTTCGAGGAGCTGAAGGCTAGCTGGACGGCGGACGCGGCGGGGCCAGGTGGTGTGCCCAGGCTGGCGGCGTACAGCGTAGATTCGCTGAACGGGGTCTTCCGCGACAAGGTATACGGCGCGTGGTACGGCAAGTGCATAGGCTGCGCTCTTGGCGATCCCTGCGCAGGCTGGCCCAGCGACAAGGTGCGCAAGGAACGCGGGAGGATCACCGATTACGTCCAGAAGCCTGACCCCAGGAACGACGACATCAACTATCAGCTTCTGGTGCTGCACGCTGTGGACGAGTACGGCCCCGACTTCACCAGCCGCGACCTGGCGTACGAATGGGTGGAACACCTCGATGTTGATGTCACCTACACGGCAGAGCGCCAGGCCCTGGAGAACCTTCACAGAGGCATCATTCC
>JAKORR010000316.1 GCA_029777735.1 Armatimonadota bacterium
CGCTCGAAACCCAGCTCAGGTCCGTTGAGACCGCCCGTCCACTATTCGAGCGACTTGCGGGGGACCTTCTGGCAGTTCCGGCGGCTGTAACCACCGGCCTTGCCGACTTGAAGAACGCCGTTGAGGCGCTGCCGGACCAGGCTGCGACGAAGGCTGCAGAATCTTTCCTCACGGTCGCTCAGGAGCGCTGGAAGCGTGTGCGCCAGGGTCGTGCAGCGAACACGAAGGCCACAGCCGCAAACACCACGGCGCAGATCGTCTACGACACTTTCAACGAAGTGGCAGACACGGCACTCACCGCCCTATACAAGTCGGTGGAGGACGACTTCAGCGACTACTACCGCCGAATCAACTCAGACGACGAGTCGTCCTTCAAGGCAGGCTTGTTACCGACTGCGGGCAAGCTCGGCCTGGACGTGGACTTCTACGGACTGGGCATGTTCCCGCCCTTGGCTTACCACAGCGAAGGTCACCAGGACGGTATGGGAGTCTGCCTGTACCTCGCCCTGATCGACCAGCTTCTCAACTCTGACTTCCGCCTCGCAGTCCTCGACGACGTGGTGACGTCCGTCGATGCCAACCACCGCCGACAGTTCTGCAAACTCCTCAAGGATGTCTTCCCTGACGTGCAGTTCATTATCACCACGCACGATGAGGTCTGGGCGCGGCAGATGCAGTCCTCGGGGTTGGTGGGCCGTCGCTCGCTTGCCCGGTTCCATGGATGGACAGTCGATGGAGGTCCGGTCTACGGTCAAACTGCGGACATCTGGGCTCAGATCGAAGCCGATCTCGCAAGTGACAATGTGGCGAGCGCAGCCCATAAGCTTCGCCGTAACCTCGAGGCGGAGCTGTCCGATATTGCCGCTGGGCTTCAAGGTCAGGTGGTGTTTCGCCCAGACAACAACTACGACCTGAACGCCTTCTTCTCAGCGGTAAAAGGTCGTTACGGAGCCCTGCTCAAGAAGGCCGCTGCCTCGGCCAACTCCTGGAACAACGACGCCGACAAGGCGAAGGTCGAAGCGCTCAAGGAGCAGCGCTCACAAGCGATGCTGGCGCAGGAAGGCGAGAACTGGGCAATTAATGCCATGGTCCACAACAATGACTGGGCCACCATGGGCAAGGCGGAGTTTAAGCCAGTTGTGGATGCTTGCAGGCAATTCCTGGATCTGTTCACCTGCCCCAACGCCGAGTGCGGGCCATGGATCGAAGTAGACGGCACACCTGGCAACGAGACTGCGGTCCGCTGCCCGTGCGGGGCTTACAACATCAACCTGCGGAGCAAGTGACCGGACCCAACTCGGCCCATGTGTCGCGCGATTGCCGGGAGGCCTGGCCACTGCGCCCCCAGCGCACTGACCCGGGCCCAATGCTCACAGCGCGTGCCTGGTGGAACTGCCCACCTGTGCCAGCGCAAGGTTGGCACGTGAGATCCCTGCAGGTGATCGGGTTTTGGGAACTACCCACCAAACGACGAAGGACCCCCCAACGCTTTGTCGGGGGGTCCTTCGCGGTTTGCCGGCCAGGCGGGGTGCGCGACATCGGGGTCATGACCCCGATTTCGTGCAGCACAGCCGGCGGGGGTGGGCCCTTCGCGCCGTGTCACGTCAACAGGGCCTGGCCCAGCACCTCACCCTCGCGAGCACCGGGCAGCACGGCGAACACGGCTGACCCGATCGGGGTGGTCCA
>JAKORR010000317.1 GCA_029777735.1 Armatimonadota bacterium
CGTCGTCCTGCAGCCCTGAGGTCCACGGGTCGATGCCAGCGAGGGCTTTGACCCGCAGGGGCTTACCGCCGGGCAGTGGTGTGGCGCTCAGGCCTGTGAGGCCAAACATGTTGCGCCCGCTGATGCCGCTGTTGGGACGCAGGGCGCCCGCTGCGTGTGTGAAGACCAAAAGGTGGTTGCGCCCGCGCAGGAAGCTGACGTCCTCGCGCTGGCGATCGCTAAGCAAGAAGGAATTGAGCAGGAAGTAAGCACGGCGCTCGCGGATACGGCGGTCGGGTGCGTCGGCCAGAAGCCATACGTCGTAGGCCACACCGGCGCGAGAAAGTTCGAGAAGCTGCCGTGAGAGAAGCTCACGTGACACATCAGGCGAAGCTACACAGAGCGCGCTGGCTGCGTCGGCCAGTACGCCTACGTCGGGCCCTGGACCAGCGGAGACCGGGTTGTCCACGCCGGTGGCGAGGGCCTGCCACGCCGAAGATCCCACCTCTTCCGGCGCAGCGACTACAGTGCTCGCGCTCTGGGCCAGGGCGCTGGCGGCAGCAAAGAGACGTGACGGCAAGGTAGTCCCTTCGATGCCGGCTCCAGCAGCCGTCGCCCCAGGCAGCAAGGCCACCCAGGCCTTATCTCGGAGGCTCATGGACGCCGTGGGGAGGGGAGGCACACCGGCCAAGACGCCCTCTGGAGCCTGGACGGCCAGGAAGTCCACCGCATCAGAGGCCAGCAAGGCTTCGAGAGCCGTGTGCGCGCCAGTAGGGATCCTGCGGGGATCCTCTGCGTCCAGCATCCAACTCCCGTAGCACAGACCAATGGGCTTGTCAGGACAGACGGCGCGGGCTACCTCGGCGAAGGCCAGCGCGGCTGCGGCTGCCGCCTGCGCGTGGAAATCCCGGCAGTCGATCAGGTCCTGCATGGCCGGCGGCTCCAGCAGCGACATCGGGGCCTTCAGGCGTCGCTCGGGTGCCGGCAAGGACACTTCTCCCCACGACAACAAGGGGCGCGGTTCGTCAGGCGGAGCCTTCTCAAGCAGATCGAGTACGGGCTGGCGGGCCTGGCCCCAGGCACTGCGCAGGTCGGCCATCGACTTGTAGCGCGCCTTGAGAAAGTCACGGAAGGCACGCTTCTGGGGCGGGCTGTAGTCGGGCAGTGCCTTCTGCGAGGGCTCGAAGTAGGCCCAGGTGCCATCCTCGCCAGAGCTCAGCAGATAGCCCAGCAGGTGCACAGACCAAGGTGCACACTCCAGAGCGTCGATGAGCTTGCGCAACTGGTCGCTCGCACTCTCCCGCCAGGTCTGGGAGGACCAAGAAGGAAAGCTGCGCAGACGCGGCGCCAGACAGGCTTCTGGGTCCAGTGTGGGGTGGTGGACCATGCACTCGTCAGCGTGAGCCGCGCACCACTCGGGTGAGGCCCCCAGGTAGATGCTGGGTATCACCGCGGCGCTTGGGTCAAGCTGAAGAACGGCGTTGACGGCGTCGCAGGCCGTGACCACGGCGCTGGCGTCGTCGGGCGCGTCCACTGAGGCGCCGTAGGGGTCCCAGCCACAGTTCAGGGGC
>JAKORR010000318.1 GCA_029777735.1 Armatimonadota bacterium
CCTCGGCGCACACGTCGAGATCGAAGCCATCGCAGTCACGCGCCCCTGAGCCAGCCTGCAAACGCCCGCTTCTGCCGCCGTCCGCGTGCTCGGTCGTGCCGACTTGCATGCCATGCCGAGTGGCTCCAACTAGGGACGTGGCCGTGGCGTAGGATGGCCGGTGCGGAAGGTGTGGACTGCTGTTACGCCCAGGAGGCGGCACAAATCCCCGGGAAGCGCGAGGCCAACCGGAGCGGGAAGCGCTGGAAGTGACCAAGGCGCGGCGTTACCCTCCGGGTGCCCTCCATGGAGATGCGAGTTGGAGCGTCGCCCCCCAGCGCAAGTCCGCACGGACGCGCTGGGGGGCCTGTCCGTCCTAGGAGAACGGCGATTCGGCAGGCGTGCGCCGCAACGCCGAGCTGACTCGCAAACCGTCGGCCCGGAGCCTTGCCACGAAGGGTCTCAAGTTCTCACGGGTTCGCTCGGGAGTCGACTTGGTCAAAGTGTGTGTCTTGCGCTTCGGCGAGATGACGCGGAGTGCTGTCTTGGAGTCCAAGACTCCCCAGCCCTGTGCTAGCGCGTTCTCCTTGAGTCGGCCCAACTCAGCTTCCAATGGAGGCTCGCCTCCACTGTCCATGGGCAACTTGCCACGTGTGGTCCTGCGCCCCTTGACGCGAAGACTAACACGCACCTGCCCCGCTGCTTCGGAGACGGCGACACGAGGGTTGGTTTGCTCATGGAATGCCAAGCGCGTCAGACCCAGCGTGTCGGTCGGCAGTGACACGCCTCCTGCGGCCAGGACATACGTTCTCTCCCGCCCCAGAACGCCGGCGAAGAGGCCGAACTCAAGGATGACGTTATCTCTTGGGACAACGCCTGTCTGGCCTCGGCTCTCGCGCGTGTCATCAGGGGTAGCAACCAGTACGGCGAAGTCGCACCTGTGGGCCTCTTCGATGAGTGCGTCGAGTGTGTACTGGCCGGGCTCGAACACGCCCTGATCCCACAGGACCACCTCACAGTCGGGCAAGAGCTCATATTGCAGGGCCCGCGCAACCTCCTTACCCTCACTGGATGAGCCTATGAACACTCGGCAGCGCGCTGGGATGGTCATGTCTGCAATCTAGCTGGCGCATGTGGGCGCCAGAGAGCACTGCCCGCGTCGACGTCGATGAAGTGTGTTCTGCAGTACTCCCAAGCAACGGGAGGAATCTTGGGAGGTCCCCGCAACTATGCATCGCCGAAAATCGCAACGCGCGTGTTCTGAGGAACGACACCGACGATTGGTGGCAACGTCAACTTTTCATCAACGGACGTTGGACGCTCGATCGACGCCTCTCGGCTGGGCGCCCTGATCTGCCGCGCCGCGGACCATACCCTTCGGCTGCTCGGCTGCGACCTCATCTATGGTGCGGGCCGCGATGCCGCCTGTCGGGGTGCCAGCGACTTTTGCGTCTGGGCTGGCCGGTCGGCCGCCTCGATCCGGGTCGACTTGGGTGAG
>JAKORR010000005.1 GCA_029777735.1 Armatimonadota bacterium
GCCTAGGGCTTCCTGCATCCACGGGTTGCTAGCGATTTCCTGGGCCAACGTGGTCTGCGGACCGTGCCCGGGTAGCAGCACAGCCTCTGGCGGCAGCTCCTCGGCCAGACGGCGCAGCGAACCCAACAAGGCTTCGTAGTCACCGCCCGGTAGGTCAGTGCGCCCCACGGAGCCGCGGAATAGCGTGTCGCCCACAAACCACAGATTCCCCACCCCGAAGCACACACTGCCGGGCGTGTGCCCAGGTGTGCAAAGCACCATGACGCTGTCCAGACGACACAGGCCCTCCGACACCGCCTCAAAGACCACCGCGGGCGTACCCGCGCCCCAGATACTCCGCCTTCCCTCGAGCCACTCCCGGTCGCCCTCGTGTGCCAGTACCGGCACCCGGAGCATCTCCGCCAGCCGTGCGGCGGCCCCGGCGTGGTCCGGATGGCCATGAGTCAGCAGAATCCCGGCAGGCACTGGCAGGTCCTGGCAGGCCCTGGCAATCTCCGCTGCCTGATCCCCCGGGTCGATGATAAGCAGGCCATCGCTCGTGGGCACTAGGTAGCAGTTCGTCTCCAGGGACCCCACGACAAGACAGAGAGGGCGGCTGTTGTTGGCTTGAGGCTTCATACGAGGGAGATTCCACAGCGCAGGTGCCAGCGGCGCACGTAGTCCACGTCATAGTCGCTCAGCGTGCCCGCACGGGCAAAATGCTCGTCCGCTTCCTTCTGGCGACCCATGCGCATGAGTTGACTGGCTAGCAGCCAGTAGTAAGCAGGGTTGTTGGGCGACAGGAAAACCGCCTGCTGGAAGGACGCCAGGGCCTTCTCGTGTTCCTCGGTCCGAACGCGGGCCGCTGCCAACCGCAGGTGATACAGCTCCTGCAGCGGGGCGATGGATACTGCTTGCTCGTACTCCTCGATGGCCTCGGCCCAGAGGTGCTGTGCGAAAAGCGCGTCCCCGAGGCGGAAGTGGTAGAAGTCGTCCCTGGGCCGCCGTTCTACGCACTCGCGGAAGTACATTTCGGCGCTTACGAAGTCCCCCGCGCGGTAGTACAGCGCCCCCAGCCGATAGGTGTAGTACTCGCGGTCTGGAGCGCACTGCACGGCGCGCATCATCGCGCGGAGGGCCGCGCCGCCGCGCCCAAGGCTCAGGAACAGCTCTGCCATGCTGAAGTGAGTCTCGGCGTTCCGGGGGTTCAGGCGTAAGGCCTTAACATAGGAATCATAGGCCTGCTGGGGCATGTCTGAACAGGCATAGGCGTGACCAAGCGAAAGGCTGAACTCAGGGTCCTCGTCCTCGAACTCAGCCGCCTGCTCATAGTTGCGAATGGCTTCGCGGAAGTGGCCCTCTGCGGCGAGCATATCGGCAAGTCTACGCCGTAGCCGAGCTATCCGGGCCTCTTCCTTGCTCTTACGGCTTCCTGTTGCCATCAGCCTTCTAAGGCGAAAGCGCCCTTCCCCGCGGTTCGCCTTTAGGAATCTTTTAGCAGAAATGACCGTGGCTGTCGACTTACTTAGCGTTGTCTATGGAACAGATGGCAGTCGTGGCGACTGCAAGCATCCCTCCGGTCGTGGGAGCCGGTGTCGATGCTTGGCCGCTTCCTCGGCGCGTAGTCCCGGGCGCTGCTTCGCCGCAAGAGCCCAACCTGCTAACCGCATTAACTGCGGGGCGACACACCTGCCCCACAGCCTCCCCTCACGCGAGATCTCAGGGAGCTGCGGTCATCCGCAGCTCAATATCATCCACGTACATTTCGATATCGGCCTTCCCGGAGAAGGAATTGCGCTCGACACAGATGTAGCCAAAGGCCCCTGAAACGGGCACATCAAACTCTACGCTCAGCTCTTGCCACTGACCCATCGCGTCAGTGCGGTAGGCGCCCGTAGTCGCGTTGGTGATCCACTTGTCCTCGGCGTCGTTGATGCCGACCTTCAGCGAGGGTGTCTCCCGAAGGCCTTCGAGCCTGCGCACGAGCATCCAGCCTGAGAGCCTGTACCGCGCCCCAGGCACGAGTGGGAGGTGTGCAACGATCCCGTAGCTCCAAGTGTTCTCGCAGGACCCCCTGAGAGCCAGGGCATGAGTGCCGCCGTGGACAGGTTCCTCAGCAACCGTGGCCGACATGCCTTTGGGTGTCGAGACAGCCAGCAGTTCGCCCTCGAAGTCCCAGCGGCTCACCTGGGAAGGGCCCGCCACGCCAGGTAGCAGGTCCACCTCGCCCACTCGATACCAGCCCTCGGGTAGCGGTGCGCCTTCCTCCATCGGCAAGTAGTAGCGCTGTTCTGGTCTCTCAGGCAGGAACAGCCGTACGCCGAGCAGGTACTTGCCCGGCTGTACACCAGCAGAGAAGGCCAGCAGGGCAGCACGGTTCACCGGCTTGCCGGGCATCCACAGCGTTGTGGGGGGCTCGGGGAACTCGGCATGAGTTGCCACGACGCGTCCATCGGGCGCAAACAAGCCCCACTCTAGCGCCAGATTCTCATAACACGGCGCCACGCCCCGGTTCTCCCATACCTGCTGCAGCGGCAGGCGACCGTTCAGGTCGGCCCAGGCATGTACCTCAGCCGGGAGACGCACCTCAACCAGTGCGAACCGATAGCCGATATGCCGGGCGCAGTACTCCACGGCCTCACGCACATCCTGAGGCGTGTCCTTCTCGATCACCCGGCCAAAGTTGATATTCTGATAGCTCAGCGGTGCTTCGAGCCCCTTTTTGATGACCTGAAGTGCGTCCCAGCCCCGGGCCTTCATGTCCTCATAGCCGACGATAAGCTCCAAGTTGCACTGGACGCCTCGGAAGCCATAGAGGGGATACAAGCGGCTTTCTACGTTGTAGCTGGCCCCGTGTTGCCCCAAGCCGTCTTGGCGGAAGTGCAGTCCCCGCATTGCTGCGTAGTCGTTGATGCTGTTGAGCCCGCCGACGTTGAGAAACACGCGCGTGTGCGGGAAGGCCTCGGCGAAGGTGTCAATGACGCGCCTGTAGGCCTGCACCAGCTTGAATTCCGTAAAGCCAGTGGCCACCATCTCGTCGTGCGTCCAGCGCCCCGGAAGGTGCTCACCGAAGTGCATTTCGCCCCACTCGCCGATGCTGCCGATGTCCACAAACTCAAGACCAGGGCGCCCGTCGGCCCACTTGCCCAGCGCTCGCAGGAACTCGCACTGCAGATCTAGATACTTGGGGTCCCAGAACACAGGGTCGATCTGCTCCTCAGCATACAGACCACGGTGCTTGACGCCTGGAACTCCCTCGTCGAAGACCCACTTGGGCGTCACGTACTTCGTGTTGCCATGCATGCTCTCGCACATGACGCGGAAGGCCACACGCTTGCCCAGCTTGCTGACCCAGTACTCGAACATGGGGCCGAAGTACTCGTCGAACCTGTACTGCCCACGTTCAGGCTCCAGGTCGCTCCAATGACAGCGCACGTAGGCCACGCCGCAAATCTTCATGAACCACTGCTCGGGGTCGGGCTTGTGCGTGGGCCCGGTCATGTAGTAAATGCCCATGCCGGGGTTGAGCAACACGGCGTCCGTGATGCTAGGCTTCAGCACGACAACAGTTGGAGGCTGCTGCGCCGCGGCGGGGGGCTTTACCGCCTGGGCGGCTTCAGTCGGCTCGGTGGCTTGCTCGCCGGGCTGGAGGCACAGTACGAATAGAGGCACGAGGAAGACCATGACTCACACGCTCCTTGCCGCGCGGGTCGCCCCTTGGATGGTGAGAACCCGACGCCGGACGTTACGGCGCAAGGGTGCGCAACCACTCAACGCTTTGTTTCCAGGCCTCTACCTGCTCGGGCATGTAGTAGAGGCCGCTATCGCGGCGGTCCCTGAGCCCAGTGCGGAAGTTGTCGCCGGAGTATACGTGCAGCACGCTGGCACCGGCTTCGACAGCCGTCCGGACGGTCTGGCGAATGACGTCGGGGGCAGTGCCCTCAGCCTTGCCATAGGTGCATAGCTGGACGACCGAGCCCCATTTCTTCCCTGCCTCGGCCGCGGCGTGCTTGAACCAGTCGAAGTGGAGGCCGCTGTTGTAGCCGGCGCAGACGATGTCAACGTTTGGCTGCATGGCGATAAGGCCCAGGTCCTGGCCCAGGCCCTTTACCGCCCACGAATCAGGCATCACGTAGCATGTGCCGAGCCATTCGGGGGCGTCTGCCCAGCGGCTCTTGGCCTCCTCGCACACGGTATCCAACC
>JAKORR010000319.1 GCA_029777735.1 Armatimonadota bacterium
CTCAGCCCCACCCTACATCTTCCTTTCCACGATGAGTGTGTGCGAACGGCGCTGTCGCAAGAGCTTCAGACTTCCGCAACCATAGTCACCGGGGCGCCGTCGGCGTCCTCGAAAAGCAGTGGCAGTCCCCACACGCGCAGGGGCGGCTCGTGCAGCGGTACTAGGTTAACGTCTTCGTATGTTAGCACAAATCTGCCGTCCTTCCTGCCCAGCCCACACAGCACCTGGTGGGTCATTCTACCGTCGTCGCGGTGGGCTAGCGCGCTCACCGACAGCGTGTCTAGCGCGATGGCCCGCACAGTGGGCAGGTCGGTGAAGAGTAGCTCAGCGGCCTCGGGGCTGAGGCCCGGGGAGTGCTGGATATAGCGCTCAGTATCAGTCTCGCGCACCCGGCCGAAGCCCGTGCGGAGGAGGAGCAGGTCACACAGCCAGCCCTGCGGCAGAGTGGCTCGCAGGTCGCCAGCGGTGATCAGCTCGTCATCGGTCTTGGGAATGTCCAGGAGTCCCGGACATTGGAAGACAAAGGCCTCGATGGGCAACGCATCCAGGGAAGGGCCGCTTGGGTTGAAGTGCGTCGGACCGTCCACGTGAGTGCCGAAGTGGTTGAACAAGTGCAGAAGGCGCGAATTACAGGGGTCGCCTGCGCCGGTGTCGGCAAGGCGATCGAGAGTCAGGGTCGGTTCTCCCGGGTAGACCGGGCCGCCGACGCGGAGTGGGTAACTCAGCAGCACAATATCCATGACCCAGGGATTCGACAGTCAGGCGCGGATACCTGCCGGCTCCTAGAAGACGCCTCAGGGAGTGTGCACGAACTGGGCCCCCTAAGCGAGCGTCCACCATACCTCATCGGGCTCTCATAGGGCGGCGAGACGACCAGGGGCAACTGGGCGCGTGCTAGGCCCAGCCCTCCGCATAACCAGGTCTAGGGTCTGGCCCAAGGAGCCTGACAGCGAGCAGTCAGCGAAAGCTATTATCGCACTGCTGCAAAGGGCGTAGGCCTTGGCCAGCCAATCATGCATGATGGTCGGACCGCTCCTGGTCTGCCAGTCCGCCAGGTCAAAGACTCAGAAGAAACAGGACAGGGATCTTGGTCAAGGCAAAGGCGCAGCAAAGCGACGGAGCGCGTGTCGAGCATAAGGCCAAGGGTGAGAGATAGACGGCAGAAAATGCTGGCCCCGGCTCGAACGAGGAGCCGAAGACCTCGGACAGAGACCGCGATTGCTTCGCCCCAGACGATCACCCAACGAGGAGAACTGCCTGCCTGATCCTACCTTGCTCAGGTGCGGCTATCACGCATCAAGGCCATGAAATCGTCGAAGAGATGGGACGAGTCGTGAGGCCCTGCTCCAGCCTCTGGATGGAACTGGACCGAGAAGATCGGAAAGTCCTCATGCCGCATACCCTCGCAACTCTTATCGTTAAGGTTAATATGAGTCTGAATGAGTCCACTACCATTAAGAGTATCCATGTCCACGCAGAATCCGTGGTTCTGCGTTGTGATTTCGACACGGCCAGTGGGCAGGTACTTGACTGGGTGGTTCATGCCGCGATGGCCGAACTTGAGCTTGTAGGTCCGTCCGCCAAAGGCGAGGCCGAGAATCTGGTGACCGAGGCAAATGCCGAAGATGGGCAATCGGCCGATGAGGTCCCTGGTGAGCTGGATGACACTAGTGACGGCCTCGGGATCGCCAGCGCCGTTGGACAACACGACGCCGTGCGGCTCGAAGGCGAGAACCTGCTCGGCGGTGAAGTTTGCGGGCACGGTGACGACCTGACAACCGCGGCGGTGCAGGTGACGCAGAATGCTTTGCTTCACGCCGCAGTCGACGACCACGACGTTGGGGTGAAAGTCGGGCGCTGCGGCGTGGGTCGGTGGGACGGTTATATCGATGGTCAAATGCTCGGGGCGAGGCGAGTCTTCCGAGTAGCCTTCGCCGTACCAGCGGCGAGGAGCGTCGCAGGTAACTTCCGCGACGAGGTTTCGGCCGACCAGCTTTGGAGCAGCCTTGGCCCGAGCGACAGCCTCGTCGGGGTCCAGGGTCTGCGTGGTGATGAGGCCTGTCTGGACCCCGTGGGTCCGTAGATGTCGGGTGAGGCGGCGAGTATCGATGCCTTCGATGCCCAGGACCCCATGCTCCTCAAGGTACTCGCCAAGGGTCTGGCGAGCGCGCCAGTTGCTGGGTATGGGGTTGAACTCACGGACTACAAAGCCTTCGACCCAGGGGTGCAAGGACTCCGAGTCCTCTGGGTTGATCCCGTAGTTACCTATCTCCGTATAGGTCATCGTGACGATCTGGCCGCAATAGGAGGGATCGGTGAGGATCTCCTGGTAGCCGGTCATGCCCGTATTGAAGACCACTTCCCCACTGTGCTCGCCACGAGCGCCAAAACTGAACCCTCGCAAGACGGTGCCGTCCTCGAGGGCAAGCAGCGCAGGTATTCTACCCTTGGGGGTAAGCATGATGTTGTGCGGGCTACCTCCAAACGCGCCCTGCGGACGCTCCTTCGGGGCTTGTGTTTTACAGGGCAAGGGTACTCAGCAGTTTGAAGCCACGAGATTGTGTACCATGTCGCTCTTCTTCGCAAGAGGGCCTGCTGGGAGGAGAGTGTACAATTCCCGCAGGATAGACTTGGCCAGATGGCCGGGGCGGCCGGTAGCCGTTGCTGCCGCGCAGGAACGAGCGCGTATAAGGTGGCAGGTTTCTCGTGGAAATGGGCCAAGATTCCGCCCCGGAACCTAGCCGGGCGTCGACTGCCCTGCGATTCCTGTCTTGGGCCCTCACGACGGTCTCCTGACGGCCAAAGATTCATCCTGCGGGAACCGAGCACTCCCTGCTGGGAGGCGGCGGGTCTTAGCGAAGCCCCGGGCACCTCAGAATACAGGAGCCGTGACTGCCCAGAGTCAGTTCTGCAAAGCGACAGGCTGTTCGGTGGAAATGGTCGGAACCAGTGGCCCTCAGAAGTGTTATGAACCTCACTTCGCGGGAGCAGCTCGTGAAGGGTAGGTAGTGTAAGAGTGGGTGTGCTTGACACTTCGGAGATTGTGGATGTAATCTCCAAGAGAAGGGGCGATGCCAACCGGGTCGCCCCGCGTTGCTGCTAATCAATCTAACTCCTGTGGCTGGTCCTCATTGCCGGTCTGGGCGTGAGGAGGTGGCCCTTCGAGTGGGAGGTGTGTGTCTTGGCCGACCTGAACTTGGTGGCCCTGACAGGATTCGCGACAAGGGATGCCGCGTTGCGGCACAAGAACTCAGGACAGGTGAAGGCAGAGTTCAGTTTTGAGGTGGAGCGTCCCTTCCTGCGGGCAACAGGTGAACCCGTGTCCGATTTGTTCCTGGTGGACGTCTGGGAGGACCTTGGCCGCTGGGCTGTGGAGAACATCAAGCAGGGCGCTCGGTTGCTGGTTATTGGTACGCTCAATAAGGAGAGTTACAGTACTCGGAGCGGGCGTGAACATCTGACCATCGTGAAGGCCAAGTATATCCGTCCTCTGGACGGCGACCTGCAGGACAGTGACCTGGACCTGGACGAGATGCGTCGAGACCAGTGGAGCGAAGACATGCTCTTGGCCGCGGTTAAGCTTCTTGAGCAGGCTCTCGAAGAGGCCCGGCAAAGCGAGCTCAGTGGTGCCACGGACTTCTAGCACCTCTGCCAGGCCCTGCGCGCAATCCTGTGACCACACGGCGGCCGCCCTGATGCGGGGTGGCCGTCCTTTTTCCGTGCCACAGCCGTGGGGATAGTCAGGGACGACAACTTGTGCGTGACGATCGACGGACGTCACCTCACGGTGGCCCTCGGACAGCGGGCGGAGCGCTGGCGGGCCAACCAGGAGGGTTGGCGGGCTCTGGCCCAGCTCGCCAACAGCTCGGCCAGGATTCTGGTATATGGTCCACGCGAGCGCCAGCAGCTCAAGGGGTTAGCGCCTGCAGAGCTCTTTGAGCAGTGGCGGACGAGAATAGAGGAAGTGGCGCCGGCGGTCCTGCTGGTGTGGCCCTGTCTGTCACGCTACTGCTGGCCAGATGTACTTGAGGACCTCGGCCTTGGCACAGAGAGCGGGCCTCTGGCCCTCCAGCGGTTAGCTGAGAAGACCGCCGAGGCCTTCGCGGCTCTGCCCGCCGATCTGCGTAGTCTGCTGGGATCGGTGCTGGGCCAGGTGGCGAGACCGGCATGGTTCGACTGGCCCTTAGAGGTCCTAACACCGAGCGGCTGTCGGGCAGTCCTGCGCAGGTTGATGGCCGACAAGCCCCTGGCGCCACGGTCCCCCCTGCACCTCGAGGGCGGCGAAGGCATGCTCTCGGCTGTTGACGCCCTGTTTGGCCCCGACGGATCCCTGGCGCGAGTTCACCCCCGGTTCGAGTTCCGCGAGGGACAGAGGCAGTTTGCCCACGCAGTGGCGCAGGCAATGATGCAAGGAGAAGTACTGATAGCCGAGGCGGGTACAGGCATCGGCAAGTCGCTTGGCTATCTTGTCCCGGCGGCTTTGTGGTCGCTGGCAGGTAACCAACCGGTGATCATTGCCACGTACACGCGCAACTTGCAGGACCAGCTCCATTCGCGTGAGATGCCACTGGTCCGCAAGGTCTTAGGCGAGGACGTGGCGGCCTGCGTGGTCAAGGGCCGCAGCAACTATGCCTGTCTGCGCAGTGTGGCGGACCTTGTGGCAGAGTCCGTCGGTGCCTTGATGCCAGGCGACAGGATGGTCGCCGGCTTCCTGACGTCGTGGTTAGTGCAGTCGGAGCAGGCGGACCTGGAAGCTTTGTCACCTGAGGCGGCCAAACTGCTTGCTGACTTGCCGCAGGCCGTGGAGGAGGTAAGGGCCCATCGCTGGCGCTGCGTAGGAGGAGCGGCGGGGGGCTGCGACTGCGCGCAGATGTGTGCACTACGCCGACTGCGCATCGCGGCTGAGCGTTCTCACCTGGTCATCACCAGTCAGGCGCTCTTGCTGGCCGACATCGGACGCGATGCGCTGCCCGACTACCGGGATGTGGTGATCGACGAAGCTCACCACCTCGAAGAAACTGCAACCCAAGCTCTCACGTTGGAATTGAGTGCCTATAGCTTGGCCCATGTGGCAAGGCTCACGGGCGCCGGCGGCGGAGAAGGGCGCGATGTGCTTTCTGGCATCGCGAAGGTCAAACAATTGCTGGAGACAGGGCCAGAAGCGTGGACGACGGAGGCGGCCTGGTGGTCTGAGTGGACCGCAGCCTGGTATGAGCAGTCGGAGACGCTGGGAGAGGCCGTGTTGGGACTGCTGGGAGTCCCGGGCAAGGCGATGAGGGAGCCAGTCGACAAGCGCCTGACCGAGGAGGTGCGCAGCACCGACGGGTGGGCTGCGGTGGAGCAGGAGATCGGCAAGATCCGCGAGATGATTGGGCAGGCCGTCGAGCGGCTGAAGAGCCTGGGTTCGAAGGTGCGCGAGCAGGCTGCCGCGGAGGGTGTAGACCTGCAAGAGTTCCTGAATGACCAGGCTGCCGCGGCCCTTGCCCTAGCCGAACTCGAGCCCGCGATCGAGCATCTTCTCGGCGGCGCTCAGGGTCGTGTGATGTGGGCCGAGGCAAGGCCAGAGGCCGGCACGCCTACGTGGGGACTGTACTCCGCGCCTATCGATGTGGCTGAGCCGCTGAACGAGACGCTGTTGCGGGAGTGCGCGAGCCTGGTGCTGACGGGGGCCACGATCACGGTCGATGAGAGTTTTGCCTTCTACCGACAGCAGTGCGGTCTCGATGCACAGGCTCAGCGACTGGTGGAACTGATCGTTTCCTCGCCCTTCGACTGGCAGCGGCAACTGCTCTTGTGCCTGCCCACGGACCTGCCGAATCCTGGAAGCCAGGAACACGCCGATGCGGTCGTGGACGTCGTTGTACGCTTGGCCGAAATCACGCAAGGCGGCGTGCTGGTCCTCTTCACGGCCCGACAGAGGATGCTTGCAGCGTGGGAAGCACTGAAGGAGGCCCTGCGAGAGCTGGAGCTGTCTCTGCTATGCCAGGACGTGTCGGGAGAGCGCTGGTGGCTACTGGAGCAGATGCGTAGCGATGCGCGCACTGTTCTGCTAGGGCTGCGCAGCATGTGGGAAGGTGTCGATGTGCCTGGCCAGCACCTGCAGTGCGTTGTAGTGGAGAAGATGCCCTTCGCCGTTCCGGACGACCCACTGGTAGCGGCCCGTATGGAATACCTCTCATCCCTGGGCACCGACCCGTACCACCACTACTACGTTCCGGAAGCAATAAGGACGCTGCGCCAAGGAGTGGGTAGGCTAATAAGGACAAAGGATGACCGGGGCGTAGTGTTCCTTCTGGACTCCCGCGTCCACCGGCGACACTATGGCCGTCGGTTCATCAACTCGCTGCCGCCGGGCAAGAAGCTGTCGGCCAGCCTTGTTCGATGCCTCGCTGCAGCGGAAAACTGGTTTGCGGGAGGGCCTGCCAATGAAAGTTGAGGTCGACGATTTCTGCTTCGTTTGTGGACAACAGAATCCGCACGGGCTGCGGCTGAGTGGGTTTTGCCTCGAGGGTGAGAGATACCGGTTTGAGTGGACGCCCAAGCCATACCTGCAGGGGTGGCAGAAGATTGTACACGGTGGGATCATCGCGACGGTGCTGGACGAGGCTGTGACCAGGCTGTTCTGGGAGCTGAGTAAGCCAGCCGTGACAGCCGAAATAACGGTCCGCTTCGTGCGGCCCTTGTTCGTGGGCACCAAGACCCTTGTGGAGGCATGGAAGGTACGCGAGCGAGGGCGGCTGCTGGAAGCCGAGGCCACCATCAGCGACAAGCTGGGCGAATACGCCCGGTCCCGGGCTCTTATGCTGCGCGTGGATGGCTCATGAAGCCGCAACTGGCCGACAGTCTCGTGATGGCCGGGCTGGCGCGAGAACTGAATCAGGTGCTCGCGGGCGGCACTGTGCGTCGTGTGCTGCCGATGAGCAAACAGGCGGTCGCGCTCGACGTTGTGTCAGGAAAGGGCCAGCAGTACCTGTTGCTGGACTGGCAGGTCGGCGCGGCCCGGGCTCACCTGGTCGCAGCCCCCAAACCCATCAGTGAAGAAACATCCTTTCAAGGCGCCCTGCGGCGACAGTTGCGAGAGGCCACCGTGCTCGGCCTCAGCCAGAGAGGCTTCGACCGGCTGCTCGTGGTAGAGCTGGCGAACCTAGGCGGTCTAGGCGCGCGGGAGCAAGGGATGTTGATCCTCGAAGCCACTGGCAAGCAGGCGAACTGCCTGCTGGTGGTGCGAGGCGATGACGAAATTGCGGCTGTGGCCAGGCCCACACCCAGGCGGGACGACCTGTACCGTACGTTAGCGGTTGGCGCGCGTTACTATCCTCCGCCAGGCCATGATAAGCTGGACCCGCGCAGTGCCGACGCCGAGGCTTTGAGAGTGGCAGTGGGCAGGTCCGACAAGCCTCTCAGGGCCGCCCTACGCGATGCCGTGGCCGGTCTTAGCAACATCCTACTGTCGGAAGTGTGCCTGCGGGCCGAGCTGTCGGCGGAAGAGTCGGTGACGGACCTGCCGAGAGACTGGCCTGAGCGCTGGGCGTCGGCTATGGCCGACGTGGTCTTGAAAGCCGAGGAAGGCCGCGCATGGATGTACCACGATGATGACGATCAGCCTGCCCTAGTGTACCCAGTGCGTCTGCGACAGGAGGACCAGGAACCAGAAGAAACTGCAAGCCTCAGCGAGGGCCTAGCCCTAGTGGGGCAGCGGATTGAGGAGCGTGAGGAGGGCCGCCGGCTCCGCGCAGATTTGTTGCGTGAACTGCGGGCTGAGGTCGAGCGCAAGCGGCGGGTACTAGAGCGGCGGCGCGAGGAACTGCGGGCCGCCACCAACGCTGAGCAGTGGCGGCTGTGGGGAGAGTTACTGGTGGCTAACCTGCACTCGATTGGCGACGCTCAGCCCGGCGGGGAGGTGGAACTGGTGGATTACTACTCGCCCGACCAGAGAACCGTGCGCATTCCTCTGCTACCCGGTAGGAGCGCTCAGGCTACGGCCGAGGTCTACTTTCGCCGCCACAAGCGAGACCAACGGGCGATGGACAGGCTGCCAAACCTCATCACCCAGGCCGAGCGAAGGCTGCGCGCCGCCGAGGAGAAGTTGCAACAGGTCGAGGAATCCGAAGGGCTTGAAGAGCTGCGCAAGGCTCGTGGCGAGGATTGGGATTCTCGACGCAGGAGAGCCAGCCGAAGGACAGGGAGCGAAGGTCCGAAGGTGGGGCGGACCGTGGCGCCAAGTGGTCATGTGGTGCTTTACGGGCGATCTTCGGCGGAGAACGACAGTGTGGTGCGACTGGCTCGACCGTCCGACATTTGGCTACACGCGCGCGGCGTCGGTGGGGCGCATGTCTTGATACGAACCGAAGGCGCGCCAAACAAGGTGCCGCATGAGACACTGCTGTGGGCCGCCGAGCTGGCGGGCAGGATGAGCAACTACCGCAGTGACGGTATCGCGGATGTGGACTACACGCTGGCGCGGTATGTGCACAAGCCACGCCGGTCGCCGCCGGGCTTTGTTACCTATACCCATCAGAAGACCCTGCGCCTAACGCTGAGAGAGGAGAGAAAGTAAGCTGCGGAAGCCGAAAGGCGCCGTGGTTGGGCTCCATGGCACACCCCCACACACCACAGCCCAGCACACCATGGGCCGCAGCAGCCACCACGACACCGCCCTCCCATAATGTCTCAGAACGCGAACCAGTCTGCTGGGTCTGTTCCGGCAAGTGCGTGCCAGGTGTCAACGGTTGCGCGGACCGTGGCCGCTGAGCGA
>JAKORR010000320.1 GCA_029777735.1 Armatimonadota bacterium
CCGGCACAAGGAAGCCATTGTCGCCATCGCGAACCAACTCTTCCGATCCCGGCACCCGGGTGGCGAGTATTGGCAGACCGCTCGCCATCGCCTCAAGAACAACGTTCGGCATCCCCTCGCTAAGCGACGGGAGCACAAAGAGATCCGCGCGGCGGTAGATTGCGGAAAGCTCGTCATGCGCCACCTGGCCCAACCACTCGATACGATCGGTGAGACCTAGCTCCATCGCCTGAGATAGCAAGGCTTCGTGCCTCGGGCCGTCGCCGACCACCACCAGCCGCCACGGCCCGACGTCGGGGCCGAGGCTGGCCAGCGCAGGCATCAGGAACTGCAGCCCCTTTCGTTCGATGAGTCGAGATACGAACAGAACTACGGGCGGGTTGTGGACCGGCCCCTGTGCGTCGGGTGTGAACTCCTCCAAGGCAACACCATTTTCGATTACGTCGAAGCTCAAGCCAAAGGCACATTCTGCGCGCTTCTTGAGGCCCCAGCTATTGGCTACCCGGGCATGAGCCCGCGACAGCAGCGCCCGAATCCGGGGTCCAAGTAGCTGGTGGAAAAGACCCAGCCGCTTTTCATGGCCTGGTATATCGCCCCCTCCGACACGGATGACGTGTGGTATGCGGAAGAGGGCCGCTGCCTTCTCTCCCACTAGGCCACTCGGTACCGCAAAAAAGCTGAGGACCACGTCAAATTCCTCAGCGGCACGCGCCAGCCTTGCGATCTCCCGTCGACCCTCAAAAACGTAGGCAGCGAGTTCAGGAATGCGGGTGTGGTCGAGGCGGTGGCGTTGTACAGGCACGCGAATGACCCGCGCTCCCTCAGCAGTCTGATCGGTGCGCTCCGCCACCCAGTTGGACGTGACAACCGTCACGGTATGGCCTCGTGAGACCCACTCGCGAGCCAGATATTTGCAGGCGTTGCCACCGCCTCCGCCGACAGGCGGGAACTCATAATTGCAGACCAGAAGGCGCACGGCGCCATTGTAGCCGATTGCTAATCGCTGGCACCACTGGAGGAAACGGAGGCATTGTGCCGGTAGCACCATCGAGTCTATCTCGGTCGATGACCCTATTGGTTTCAGCGCGCGTCCACGGCCTGTCCGCATTCTGTGGGACTTGGGCAGGGCGCTCGGGTTCACAGGCGAAGCTTATTCCTGGCGCCGTCCCAACGTACGTTCACTAGGAGGCGAGGTATTCTCATGGTGTGGTCTCTTGGCGTGATGACAGCATCCATTGTCTATGCCGCAGCGGGGCCGCTGGGGATTGATCCCGACCTAGTGGAGCCCTACGACGGGTACTACCTTGGGGAGGTTGTGCCCACGCCACAGACTGTGCACTACTCCGAAGACTTTGTGCTTCTTGTCGACCCGCTAGGCGGTGCGACAGTCCCAGTGATCGTTCCGGCAAACGCACCCGTGCAGGTCCGTCTGGCCGCAGCGGAACTGAGTGCCCGAGCCGGCCTGCTGGTAGGCGCTGCGTCCAACGAACAGCCCTTCCTATTGCCAGTAGTTGAGGCTGGCAGCGCGGACGCACACGCGGCCCAGCAAGACACGTCTGTAATCTTCGAGATGGCCGGCCCTCAGGAGCCAAAGGCAAGCTGGCTCAGACCAGAGGGCTACCAGGTATCCATGACGCTTCACAAGGGTGGCGTCAGAGTCAGGGTTCTGGCTGTCGATGCCGTCGGCGCGTACTATGCCTCCCAGTCGCTGCAACAGTTGATGACCGTGCACGATGGACGTGTAGTGTTGCGGCGAGCGGAGATCAGCGACTGGCCAGCCTTCACGCTCCGGGCACACCAATACG
>JAKORR010000321.1 GCA_029777735.1 Armatimonadota bacterium
CCACTTGCCTACCCACACCTTGAAGTCCCAGGGGAACATCACTTCGGCGTAGTAGCGCTCCCAGGCCGTGCCGTCGCTCGAACGGCTGTCGTCGCCAAGGCGCATGATCATCGTGAGTTTATCGTCAACCTTGCGGGTCATCCACAGACGATAGCGGTCGAGGTCGAACTCGGTGTCGCCTACTACATTGCTATACTGGCCTTCCTCGTCGGCCCACTCGCCCGTGAAGCGCAATTCTCCGTAGAACCTCCAGCCGCCCAGGTTCTTTTCAAGGACGGCTACGCGCTCGTCGAGCTCATCGACCTTGACGCCGAGGGCATCGAGCTCGTCTTTGAACTCGACGACGAGCCTCTTCAGCATCTCCACATCTTCTTTGCTGGCCTTGTCCATATCCACGGTGGCCAAAGCCCTAGCCACAGCGGTAGCCATCTCGTAGCGGGTCATCGGCTGGTTGCCCTTGAACGACCCGTCGGGATAGCCCTGGATTATGCCCTTAGCGGCGAGCTGAGAGAGCGCGTCGTAGGACCAGTGGTTCATCGGAACATCGACGAACGGATTGGCAGCGAAGGCCGGCGCCGCAAAAGCTACCAGCACAGCAACTGCCAGCAGTGCAAAGAACTTTTTCATTGCATCACAACCCCCTTGGTTTTATATTGCGGCCTTCTCGCGAATCACCAACAGGGGCTTTCTCGGAGAAAGTTTCCTCGTTTCCTTTGCCCTAAAAGCCCCAAGGCCTGCCTGCGATACGGTCCGCCTTCCCACGCGGCCTCGCCCTTTTTGGTCGGGGGTCGTCGCACCTCCTTCCTTCGCCATCAGGGTTTCTAAAGCCGCAGTAGAAGCAACGTTACCAAGGCCAGATTTTCAAGGTACACTTCTGGCACATCCGTTAAACATTGTATATGTAAGGGGCAACTTTGCAATAGGACTAAAGACCTAATTTTTGGATCGCCTCGAGGACTTCGCGGGGCGAAATGGCAGAAAGGCAGTCGGCATTGGGGCAGCTCCAGTCGCCGCACCCGAAGCGCGGGCAGGGGGCGGACAGAGAAACGGTAAAGGTGAGATCGGGGAAGTGGGTATAGGGGCTCGTGGGGCCGAAGAGGCCGACGGAGGGCACGCCTGCGGCTATGGCGAGGTAGAGCGGGCCCGTGTCTCCCCCCACGGCCAGCCGCACGCGGGAGAACAGGGCCGCCATCCCCTTGAGGTCCAAGGCACCGACGAGGTTTGCTGTGCGGCCCTCGGGCAACTGAAGGGCAATTTTGCGCGCCATCTCCTCTTCCTCCGGACCGTGGCCGACGAGGACGGCACTCCAGCCGCGGTCCATCATCATCCGCAGGAAGGAGACCCAGTTTTCGGCCGGCCAGCGCTTTACGGGCTTACTCGCCCCGATGAGGGCGGCGCATCGAGGCTCGGGTACGCTTAGGGCGGATTCTGCCGTGCGCGACTCTTCGCCGCTCACGCAAAGGCGCGGCGGATAGGA
>JAKORR010000322.1 GCA_029777735.1 Armatimonadota bacterium
CCCGGCCTCGGCGCATCAGCTTTGCCATGCCCATCAACTGCGCGATCTGCAGTACGCCATTGACGCCGAGCGCAGCGAGTTCGCCTATCGGATGCGGCGCTTGCTGCTGCGCGCCCAGGGCCTGGCGAAACACCGCGCCGAACTGTCGCCGGAGCTGTTCGCCAGTCAGGTGCGAGACATCGAGAACGCCTGCGACGCGCTGCTGTCCATGCCCGCCCATGGGCGAGAGGGGCGGCGCCTCCAGCAGCGCTATCACAAGCACCGCGAGGCGCTCTTCACCTTCCTGTATCGCGCCGAGGTCCCACCAGACAACAACGCTTGCGAGCGCGCCTTGCGCAGGTCCGTCATCCACCGCAAGGTGAGCGGCGGGTTCCGCTCGCAGTGGGGCGCGACGGCCTTCGCCACCATGGCGACGGTGATTGAGACAGGGGCGAAAAGAGGCCAGGAGGCTCTCAGTGTCCTCACCCCAGGCACTCCCCTACTGCCCCTCCCCCTGCCCCTCTAGCCACAAGGTGAGTGGTTACGGCGTCTTCGGTCTGATGCTTCACACGTGCGTATTTCCTTCTGCAGAGGCGCTCCAATTCCTACATCGCCGCGGCTGCAATCCCAGGGCCGGATAGGGTAAAAGCCCGGGCGAACACACCTCACCCCCTCCTGTGCCCTTCTCACGCGATTGAGCACGGCTGATCCCCACCACCACCGGCGGCGAGGGGCCGACGCGCCGCCACAAGGCCCCGTAATCGCGCGTGGTTGCACGCTGGCGCGATTTCAGGGGTCGGGTAGGGTAAGAAAGTGCCAGCGAACGCACGACAGGCCCTCCTGTGGCGTTCTCGCGCGATGCCTACGAACGGGCCTTGCGCAAGTCGGTGGTCCACCGCAAGGTGAGCGGCGGCTTCCGTTCGGAGTGGGGCGCGGCCGCCTTCGCCACCATGGCGACGGTGATCGAGACGGCGGCCCCGCGCGGCGAGAACGCCCTCCACACGCTCACCAACCTCCTCACCCCAGGCGCTCCCCTCCTGTCCTTCCCTCAGCCCCCCTAGCCACAAGGTGAGTAATTACTGCTGCGGAACCGGCAGCGCCTATCCTCAGTATCCTTGTACGGCGCGGAACTGGCCCTGGCTCTTGGCTGAGCACCTCCAACCGTTGGCCGGCGAGCTCGATACACCGAAGGCACCGGAAGAGCGCCAGCGGCAGGGCACTGGCACACCAGCGCTCGAACTCCTGCGTCACGGCTTCCTCTCTCTGGCTGTCCTCTATCCTGACACGGATCGTGACCTGATCCACTCCCCGCGCGTTCTCAATCCACACCGGGTCGGTGAACCTCCTCGTGGAAGAAGCACGCAAGGGTGGGTGTAACCACCTCGACGCGGGGACCGAGGGAGAAGAGGGACTTGAAGCCGACACCCCAGAACCCGATAGTGTGGAGCAGGCGTTTCCTCGAGAACCCAAAGCTGCACAGCGACGAGAAGTCGGCTTCATCGAAGTCGGCCCCGTCGTGCTCGAACACGAAGACCCCGTCGCGTATGCTGGCCCTGGCCCGAGTGGCGTCCGCGTCGTCTGCGTTCTGCAGCAGTTCTGACAGGACTTGCCGAGGGCGTTGCACCTGCTGGAAGAGCCGTCTCCACGGCCCGGCCAGCTCCGGGTCTGCCTCGAGCATATCCCAGCGCTTAGCCGCCCTGGCTCGTACTCTCTCAAAGAAGTCAGGCTGGTGCCGCTCCGCCACGGTCAGTCTTCCTCAAAGCCGCTCTGCTCAAAGCCAAGCGTTCGGCAGTTCTCGCTCACGGTTCGCACCACGTTGGGCGGTATTCCCTGCGGGGCCTTCGCTTCTATGTCCAGCTTCACCGTTACCTCGGCACCCAGCAGGCCAAGCAGGTGCTGAAGCACCTCCCGGACTACTTTCTCCGACTCCCCGACTACGCCGGCCGCCTGGAGCGCGATGGTACCGTAGAAGCGCGTCGGGGCCTTCGCCGGCTCTGGTCCCGGGTCCCCTATCACATCTATGATCTGCCCTCCGCCCTTCTCCCGCCCGCCCTCCTCAGTCCCGCCCTCGGCCTCCTCGCCGGGGCGCAAGGCCTCGGCCGCCACCTCCGGCTTCACTAGCACGCTGGAGTCGTCCATACGCACGGTCGTGATCCCGCCACCGAGCACGAGACCGCTGTATCCCTTCTCTTCGTCGAAGCCCGCCGCGTACCCGAACCATTCCTTGCTGCGCAGGCCCTCGCGTATGGTGGCCAGAAGCACCTCCTGGTCCTGCAGGCGAGGCAGGTAGCAGTAGGTAGTGAGGTATTCCCACAACTGCGCGACACCGATATGGGGCTTGTCCTTCCACAGCCACTTGTCCAGCTCCATCCTCAGCAGCGTTGGCGACCATCTCGTCAGCAGTTGCTCCCCGGACTCCGCCTTGTTGGACGCCCTCATGGCGATGCTGTCCGTGCCCGGCATCCTGATGATCTCCCACTCTACCGGGCCGGTACCCTCCTGCGTCGGCACCAGCAGCCAGCAGTAGCTCTCACGCAGCCGCCTGCTGACGTTCTCGCTCGTCCGGTCCCTGTTCTGAACCGCCTGCTTCCTCTGGTGCGCATCCAGGTTCAGCGCCTCGTGGTCATCCACTATGGACGCCCACGCCAGGTAACATCTCACCTCCTGCGCCAGGTCCCGGATGCTCTCGTCCGCGGCGACGAAGACCAGCATGTTCCGGTACTGCCTCGGCGCGCTGCCCCGCTGGTGCAGGATGTCGGTGGCCGCAACAACCGCCCGCGAACCCGTCTTTTCCCTGGAGTGAGGCTGATTCGGTGACAGCACCACCAGTCTTGCCGCCTGTTCGTCCGGCACGTCGGCTGAGCTAGGGCAGGAGTGCACACCGCGGAAGCTGCCCCGCGACTTGTCCTCCCTCAGCCGTTGCTCAAGCTCTACCTCTACGTCGTCGTCCGTGATTCGCGCGGCCCGCTCCTCCATCGTCCGCCGCAGGTTAGGCTGCTCGTCGTACCAGTAACGGCCCGATCCCGAGTACAGGTGGGTCAGCCGCTCCTGCATCTTGCTCAGGGCGTCGCTGAACAGCGCCAGTTGGTCGCCAGGCTGGGCCACGCCCAGGTTCACGCGCACCCGGTCAAGCCCCCGCGCCGTTTGCTCCCGCACCGTCGGGGCACTCCCCAGGAAGATCGTCCGCGCCGCCCGCCGCGTGGCACTCGTTGCACCCAGTCTCGCGTTCTGCGCGTCAATCTTGAAGGGCTCCGAGTTCTCCCCGTCCACGTCGCTGTCCACGATGCTTCCCCACGGCTCAGACAAGTGCTTCGTTATCTCTGTCCGCACAGACGCCGCATCGAGCGGCAGCGTCCCCGGCATGATGAGCGGGCTGAGGTCGTTGTGCACCCACAGCTCATGGATCACCGCGGCCATGAGCCGCAGCACGCCGCGCGTCCTCTGGAACTCCTCCAGCGCTCCCCAGTCCTCATAAAGCCGGTCGAAGACCTCCGGGTGGATCGGGTAGGCCCGCCGCAGGCGCTCCAGATAATCTCCCGTCTGCGCCTCCGGTGGAAACTCCGACGGGGCGTCGCAGTACAGCCGGTGAAAAGCGTGGCAGGTCGCGTCCCGGGCCGCCTCGTCCTGTACCTCGCAGAAGAGCCGCCGACGCACTATCTCGAACCCTTCCGACGCGTCCGCCGCCTTCCACAGCGCCTCGACACGCCCGAACACGTGCTCCACGCGCTCCAGCGCCCTGCGCCCGCCCTCCCCGCCGGTCTCCATGTCCGACTCCGGGATCGCCGCAATCACCATCACGCCTGGGCTGCTCTTGGCCGCCTCGGTCAGCGATTGCAGGAAGGTCATGTTCGCGTCGAAGGTCCCCGCGACCAGCTCCTCCTTCACCTCCCAGAGGTTGCGGATATAGGCCACGATCTCGTCCATCAACACCAGGCATGGCCCAAGCCCCCGGAACAGCTCGCACAGCGTCGTCGTGTCCGGGGCCGTTCCGGCCCGGTCGTCCTCACGGACAGACTCGTAGGCCTCCTTGCCCCCCAACTGCGCGGCCATCTCTCCCCACAGCGTCCTCACCCACACCCCCCTCCCGGCCATGTCCTGGCGTTCCTTCGTGGCGCTTAGGGCCGTGCCCACCAGAACGGCCATCCGCGCCTCTGGCACCCGTTCCACTCCCGCCTCGCCCATGAGACGTTCCGCGCCCGCCAGAGCTTTCACCCGGCGCCCACTCGAGAACAGGTGATACAGCCCCAGCATCGCGTGGGTCTTTCCACCACCGAAGGCGGTCTTGACCTGCACCACGGGCTCCCCGTCGCCGTCCGACAGCCGCCTCAGGGCCTCCACCGCCAGGCGCTCGATGCCCCTTGTGATGTAGGTGCGCGCGAAGAACTCCGCCGCATCTTGGTATTCCGCCTCGGCCGTCCCCCGCAGCACCTGCGCCAGGTCCGCCGCGAACTCGGCCTGGCGGTATCGCCCAGTGGCCACGTCCGGGTGAGGTAGCACCACTTCACGCCACGGTTTCAGTGACATCGCCGCGCCTCCCTTGCACTATTCGTCCAGCAGCCTCGACTGGTACTCCAGGCCGCTTCGTGTCGCCGCTTCCTGTATGCCCTGCCACGACACCACCAGGCCGTTGTACACCCGCGCCTCTTCCGACCAGCCCTTCCTGTCGCAGATCGAGTAGAGACGATAGGCCAGCTCTCGCGCCTCCTCGCTCATCCCGCTCCCCAGCCTCGCCATGAGCGCACCCGCTTGCTTCTCGCCGCCGTCGTCCAGCGCCCGGACCAGATGCTGAGTGCACTCCCACACCGTCGTCCGCCCATCCGTGGCCGGGTCCCAGTCCTCCGGCAACTCGTCGCGCCTCAGCAGCCGCACCTTCCCTCTCCGGGCCGCCAGCACCCCCGCCCGCACCAGTCCCTCGACCGACGTGTTCTTGGCCCGCGCCAGCACGTCCGCCTGCCCGAAGTCCCCTGCCTCCAGCCCGTACTGCGAGAACCAGTCCACGCAGAACCTCGTGTCCGTGTCCAAATCACCCTCCTGGGCCGCCAGGTAGGCGTCCAGCTCCTGGTTGATGATCTGCAGCGCCGTGCGCACGCTCATGGGCGTGCCGTCTGCCTCCAGGACCTTCGAGTAGCGCGAGAAGACGGCCATTCCGGGGCCAATGGCGGCCTGGGCCAGGTCCACGGGAGCGATTGCGGCTGAGGTAAGCTGGGCGAGGGCGGGAGGAAGCTCCTTTCGGACCGCGGAGGTGAACTCGCGCCTGGTGGCCATCGGCGCGTCCTCCGGCCGCGGGCGACAGACGAGGATGATGCATGAAGCAAGCGCGTTCGTTCCCATTGCCACTTGCCGGGTTCTCATCTCGGTCCTCATCGGCCACGTCCCCGCGACGCTGAAGCCAGCCCTAAGGAGCCCGCTGAGCATTGTCTCCCAGCCAGTGGAGACAGCGGGCAAGCCGTTGGCGGCATCGTCGCCCTCGGACTCGGCCTGCTTGAAGGCATAGTAGACGGTCATGGGCAAGCCGCAGTGCTGCACTTCGCGCAGCCTGGCGAAGACCTTGCCCAGCCCTTCCTCGAAGAATCTGGTCGCCGCCGCCCTGTCGCCACCGAACCGGTACGGGCTAGCAACCAGCTCCTCGGTCTTGGGGGATAGGACTGTCCTGAACAGGCTGGGGTGCACCTCGCCAAGCATTCGCCGCAGCCATACGTAGAAGAAGTCCGACAGGTCAGCATAGCCGATGTTGTCATAGTACGGCGGATCGGTTGACACCAGGGCCTGCAAGGCAGGAATGGTCGCCCCACCGGCGTCCCGCTGCGTAACGTAGGTCTTACCAGCGATGGCAGGTGCGCCAGCCACGGCCTTGGCCGTCCAGGTGAGGAGCTCTTGCCAGCTGCAGTGAATGCTGGAGAACGGATTCGCTTCCGCAAAATCCCAGATCATGGCTATCGCATGCCGCGCGAACGTTCGCCTCACGGTGCCGCGAGGCATCCACGATGCCACTGTGGAACAGTGGTCTGCTGCTTTGTCCACCACGAACGCGAGGTAGATCGCGACGGCGTCGGCGTAGGCTTGGGCGCCGGTGCCGCCCTCCTCCAACCCCACCCCGTCGTCGGCCAACCCGGCGGCGATTGCGTCCCGCTTCACCCTCTCCCGCGCCTCCCCCACCAAATCACTGAAGGTCGTCAACGCCACAAGCTGTCGGGGAGTGAAAAGATCCCTCGGCGTGAAGAGCCCGAAGTTGCGGCACCACACATCGCGCGGATTCTCCGCAAACTGCGCCTCGAGGCCGGACGTGTCCACTTGAGGCACCTCAGGCGGCGTGGGCCATGCATCGGCGGCGAGGTAGTCCCTACCCTTGTGGCCCTGCACGACCACAGCCGTGGCGATCTGGCTTATGCGACCGCTTACCCCTTCTCCAGCGACGTAATCGCGTCTTGTAACGGTCCCGCAGAACGCACACTCGAAGACCCCTGACATGCCACGCTTGTAGCCCTTGCTTGGTTCAGGCACGCCGGGCGGAGGACTGGAACTCACTTCAAAGCGAATCGCTTGCCCTGAGATGCGGGGTACGAGGTACCTCTCTCTCCCTTTCTTGGAGGACAGCACAAGGCTAGTGAGCAGTGGCATCTGGGCGCCGCAGGCCGGGTTCGGGCACTTCACCGTCCGCGCCCATAGCCACGCGATCACCGTCTCCCCCTTGGGGCCCTTCGGATACAGGTGGCCGATCCGCCGCTCGGCCTCCTCGCGCATC
>JAKORR010000323.1 GCA_029777735.1 Armatimonadota bacterium
CCACCGCACTACCGATCACGCGCCCCCCCTGACACCGAGGCTCTGCAGACCAAACTCAGACGGACGCCCTGGCCTTGCGTGCAGCAGGCCGTCGGGTGGCCGCCTTCGCCCGCGACGGCTTGATGCGTGCCAGACGCCGGCGGATCTCGTCGGAGTCCATCCACAGATCACTGCCCTGCAGGATGTGGGCAATGTCCGTCGCGCTCAGGAAAGGCGTGCACAAACGGGTAGTCACCTTCTCGAACCAGCTTCCCAGGGCATGCACCTCGGCCAATTGTTCGCTGCCCTTGCCGGCAAAGCTGCTTGAGTAGGTGTGAAACATCAGTTGGCAGTTGTCATGGACGATCAGCTCGTCACCGCTCAGGAAAATGAACGCCGCCATGGAATAGGCACGCGCCTCCAGTACCGTGACCACGTGGGCGTCGGACGCCAGCATGTTGTTGATGATCTGCAGTCCGGTGTTGAAATCGCCACCAGGCGAGTTGATGTGCAGATAGATCAGGTCTGTTTCTGCGGCGCTGCGCAGTGTGTAAAACAGTTCGGTGTAGTACTGGGGAGCCTGCAGCTCACCACACAGGTAATAGGACACTTGGTGAATGGGCACATGCCGCTCGTAGCGCACCAACCCTCCAAAAGGCTCCGGCAGATCTTCGTCCGGCTCTGCCTCCCGTCTACGCGCCGGTGATTGGTCAAGCATGACAGACTCCTCCCCATGGCTACGACCTCCCCAGTATGCGACGGGGTCCGGCTACCCGGCAAGCCGGACCGCGAGGGCCGGGGAGCCTGCTCCGAGGCACACTTCTGCCGCGGTTTTCGCGCCCCCGCGCTGACCGGCCCCCAGGTCCTGTGAAGGGCGCACTCCCGGGGCAGAACAGGGAGCGGGAGGCTTCTCGGAACGCCCCTTCGCGCCCCTCCGCCCTTGATGCGATAATCCGGCCTTTACATCTTCCGCGCCCGGCCTTGCGGGTGCCTGCCTGCGCATGCATTTTTCCTTGCCGGACTTCTCCGCCTGCCGTGTGCTCGTGTGCGGCGACGTGATGCTTGATCGATACTGGCACGGGGC
>JAKORR010000324.1 GCA_029777735.1 Armatimonadota bacterium
ACCCGGCGACCGCATCCTGTCCATGAGCGTGGCGCAGGGTGGCCACCTGACCCATGGGGCGCCTGTCAACTTCTCCGGCCAGTATTACCAGCCCTACTTCTACGGCGTATCTGAGGAAACCGGCCGGCTGGACTACGACGAGATCCTCCAGACGGCCCGCAAGATTCGGCCCAAGCTCATCATCTGCGGTGCGTCCGCCTACCCGCGCATCATCGACTTTCAGAAGTTCCGGGAAATCGCAGACGACGTGGGTTCTTACCTATTGGCGGACATAGCGCACATAGTGGGCCTTGTCGCCGCTGAAGCTCACCCCGATCCTGTGCCTTATTGTGACCTTGTTACCTCAACCACCCACAAGACCCTTCGCGGGCCCAGGGGCGCCTTCATCCTCTGTACCCAGGAGTGGGCTGACAAGATCGACCGCGCGGTCTTTCCTGGCATTCAAGCTGGCCCACTGATGCACATCATTGCTGCCAAGGCCGTGGTCTTCCGCGAGGCCCAGGAGTTTGGCTTCCGCGAGTACCAGAGGCAAATAATCTACAACTCCCAGGCTATGGCTCAGGCCCTGCTGGAGGAAGGCTTTGAGCTGATCACGGGGGGCACCGACAATCATCTTATGCTTGTGGACCTGCGCAATAAGGGTATCACCGGTCGTGAGGCCGCTGATTTGCTTGAGGACGCAGGTATGATCGTCAACAAGAACCTTATTCCCAGGGATCCCTTGCCGCCGGCTGAAACCAGCGGCATCCGACCCGGCACGCCAGGTATGACCACACGCGGTATGAAGGAAGAAGAGGCGCGCCTGATCGGCAAGCTGATCGCCCGGGTGATCCACGAGGGCAGGGGCAATGAACAGGTTATCCAAGAGGTCCGCGGCCAGGTATTCGAGCTGTGCGAGGCCTTCCCGATCTACGCCGACCTGGACCTGTAGCCATGGCAGCACTCCGCCCAGAAGGGCGCACTAGTGGCAAGGCAATCCTCAGCCCGCGGCACCGTCCGCGGGCTGACGTTTTCCGTGCGTCTGGCCAATAGGCGTCGGGTCTTAGGCCTTGGCTGCCGGCGCTCGATGAGGCCCCTGCACAAACTCTATCCTGTGGCAGCGCCGATCGCTGCAAGCGGCTCGACTAGAATCGTGGTCTTTTGTGCCACCACGTCGAAGTCTAGGTGCCCACCAGCGTCGGCGGTCACCTCAAAGCTCTGCGATGCTCCTCGTGCCATGGTCATGGTGACCCGGTGGCGCGAGCCGGGCTCCACCCGGTAGGTCCCGTTGCCCACTAGCACTCTGACGGTGACTGCTGCTGTCTGGAGTACTTCCACACCCTGGCGCCTCTGCTGCAGCACCGGGTCGGCTCCGTAGGCTAGGATCTCCAGAGCAGCCGGCCCGACTAGCCTCACGCGCGACAGGCAGCTTCCAATGTAGGGCCGCACCGACACTGCCTGGCGCCGCAGCCGCAGCAGGCTTCTCGGCGGTGCTTCCACTAGCAAAGACACATCGCCCGACCGTCGACCGTCCGGCAGACGCGCCTCTGCCGACGCCAGGCAGTAAGCTCCCGAGTACAGCGCGTCGTCCGCCGCTAGCGCCGTCACTTCCACTATTGCGCCCTGGTGCGAGACCAGCGCGACACCGTCCACCTCGGGCACCATGGACACATCGGCAGGCCAGAAGCTGCCGCTGAGCGCGTATCGGGCATGTCGCCTGCATAGCGAGCCATGAAAGGCTGCGAAGAGAGGGTCGCCTGGCTCCCAGCGCTCCCATAGCCTGAAGCTGGCGAAGATCCCTCCTCCGGCGCCGTAAGGGTGCGCGAACACACCGGCAATGCCGCGGCCCGTCCTCCCAGGCACCGGGCGCACATCGACGATCCCCACGGCCGTCACCGCTGGTCCGGCCAAGGCGTAGGCCCCCCAGCCCTTCACGGCTGTGGGGCGCCTCTCCGTAGCAGGCGCGACCTGCGGCTGCTTGGCATCCACACTGCCCACCGGACGCTCCCCTGGCTTCAGATCTGGCAATAGCTCATGGGCTCGAGTTACCTGCCATGTGCCGACTAGCATGCCACCTGAGTACAGCTCCGGCAGCCCCAAGACCGCCGCTAGCGTATCCGGCAGAACATGCCAGCTTCCGGTCTGGCTGACGCCCAGGCCCACGTCGGCCACGAGCACTCCGCCTTTGTTTGCCCAGTCCGCCAGCGCTTGCTGCGCTGGTTCGGGTACCGACAAGGCTTGTGGCGCAAACACCGCCGAGTAACGGTCCAGGTCAACCAGCGGCACATCCTCGGGCGCCAGGTAGTCGGGTGTCCCCCAAGTACAGCCGCGGCGAAAGGCCACGAACAGGCGCGTGGGCTGAACCTCGGACCAGTCTTCGATGTAGCCGTAGGCCGGCACATTGAAGGCCTCTAGACCACCTGCGTAGGGTGTCCACAGGAAGGCATAACAGGGGTTGGGCCTTACCCCAAAGACGCCGGGAGTCAGGTCGCGAAGCAGGTCTCCGAGGAAATCCACGCGCTCCCCCACACGTCCCTCCTCCAGCGGCACTACCGTGTCTTGCCCCACCAGGCGGTAGGTCGTGAGACGACGCCAGTCGTCCAGGGCAAAGCCTCGCGCCCCGTGGCTAGCCGCTTCTAGAACCCACTCACGCACAACGCCTTCTTGGTATAAGGGACTGGGAGGCAGCGGTATGTATAGCGAGGGGATGACTTCGAACCTGCCACCACGTCGCGCCATGTCCACGGCGTGCACGTTGCAGGTGAGAGGGTCGTCTTCGAACACATCCGGGCGAATCGCAGGCATCAGCACGTCGTAGCTGGAAGGTACAGCGAGGAAGGTTCGGTACAGACTGATGCGTCCGGCCATCAGGATGTGGGAATCGTCCCAGCGGCGTAAGGCCGCTGCCCACCGAGCCAGAATCTCACGCTGCACGGCGACCTGCCAGTCCGCTACGTCTATCGATGCCTGCCCCAGGCCCCAGGGCGCTTTTTCGTCAGATGCTAGGGCCACGGCGCGGCCTATCTGATTCCAGTCGCGAAAGCTGCTTTCCCAAACGGCGTTGAGGCCGTCTAATGAACCGTAGCGGTCAGCCAGGAACTCGCGCAGCTCTGCATCGTCGAAGTTGACTGCCTTCTCGACGAAGTCGTCCATCTGCCATGCAGCCAGCCCAGGAGTGTCCTTCAAAGCTGGGACGACCGCTCTGAGGTACTGCTCGAGCTCCCGCCAGTAATCCTTGAACCCAAGACGAATCTGCTGCTCGTAGCCCAGAGCTGTGGGAAGCTGCAAAACTATCCTCAGCCCGGCCGCGCTAGCCTCCGCCAGATCTCTGCGTATCTCCTCTAGTCGCCTGGGAGCGTCGAGGGGCAAACGGTACTGGAGGGCGTTCAGCCCCAGCCTTCTGATGATCTCAGCGGTTCCGGGCCCCTGCAGACCGATGCAGAAAGATAGCGGTTCGCTTAGCCGGGGTGGGTGAGCGAGAGCGGTGGGAGTGAGGAGCCCCGGGCCCACCACAGTGAGGACCGCCGTCAGCAGACAGCCATAAGCTACCGCCTTGCCCAGCCTGCCGGGTTGCGGACTGCGCGCACGAGGTGCCTGCCCGCCTTCTGCAGCAATCAACCACCTTGTTCGGATCCAGGGCTTACCTCGGGCAGCCATTCCTCTTTCCTCTCGAGGGCGTCCCTCGCGGCCTCCTTCTGAGCGCGCTGCTTGCTCGTGCCCGTGCCCGCGCCTATAGCCTTTCCGCGTAG
>JAKORR010000325.1 GCA_029777735.1 Armatimonadota bacterium
AGTCCTGCCAGGGCGCAGCTCACCGCCTCTGCCCTGGCCTCTGCGTCGGCGATCTCAATCGGCATTGGTAAGTTGCGCGGATACCTGGCGCCCTTCCGTGTGCCGCGTTCGGTGTGGTGTTCGGGCACTTGTCCCCCTGGCGCACAATGGCGCGCTAGTCGGCGATGATTCCCCCTAGAACGCGAAAGGCCCACGCACGGCAGTTGCCGAGGCGGGCCCATGTGGTAACATGCAGGATATAGCGCTGCAGGTGTACACCCCACCTCAGCCACCGCCGCCCCCGAGTTGCACCTCGGGGGCTTTGGCTTGTTGGGCTAGTCTAGTAAGGCGAAAGACGTTTGACAACCGGTAGTGCCCGGCCAGGAGTTCACCCGGTGTCGGGCTCGCAACAGGTCTGCGAAGTCCAGTAGCACCGCCTTGTCCGCTTCCCAGTTGTCCGCTTGCCGTACAGTCATCGCCAACACTTCGCACCTCCAAGGGTGTCTGCTAGGTGGGGCGTCGGATGCCGTTTTACTTTGCAGTAGGGTAGTTATCGGTAGTATCACGCCACCTGCCCTAGCAGGTCGGCCATGAACTGCGAGGGGTTGCCGCGGCGCCGGTCTACTATCTTCGCGTAGACCTGAGTTGTCGTGACCGAGGCGTGCCCGAGGGCGTCGCTCACGTTCTGGAGGGTCGCACCGGCCGCCAGGCTGAGGGTAGCGAAGGAGTGCCGGAAGGAGTGGCAGGATACGCCGGGGCGCTTGCAGCCGGCCCGCTCGAGGTACTTGTTGGTGAGGTCGCGGATCGCCTGGGTTGTCATGCGCTCGCCTCTGCCCTGGCGCTTGCGGGGCAGGGCCACGAAAACGGCCGTCTCCCCCGGCATCGCTACCAGCTCGCGCGCTTCCAGCCATCGGCGCATAGCGTCCACTGCCGGGCCAACAGGTAGCAGGGTCCGCGTCTTGTTGCCCTTGCCCGTTACGCGAATCTCCCCCCGCTCGAGGTCTACGTCTGCCACGTCCAGCGACGCCAGCTCAGCCACGCGCGGCCCGCACTCTATCAGGAGGGCCAGGATCGCCCGGTCGCGTAGGGCAGCGGGCTTGTTCCCCTTCACCTGGGCTAGCACCGTCGTGACCTCTCCCAGTGATAGCCACTTGCGCCGCTCTGCCGCGTCCGTGCGGTCGCGGGGTGCCTTCAGCCCTTCGGCCGGGTTGTCTGGCCGTAGGCCTCGGCTTTGGGCCATCTGATAGAACCGGCGCACCGCGGCTAGTTTGGTCGCCGTGGTAGCGCGGGCGTACTGGCCCACAAGCCAGGCGCGGTAGTCCTTGAGGTCGGCTTCCGTGGCGTGTGCCGGCATGATGCCCCGATCCTGGCACCACCGCGAGAACTGGCGCACGTTGCCGAAGTAGGAGCGTATCGTGTGCTCCGAGGCGTCCCCGGCCGCCACGTCCAGCCGTAAGAACTCGGCAAACATGGCGAGTGGATCCGCGCTCTCCGGAAGGTCGCGCCTAGTCGGTATCAGTGCCCCGCTCATTGCCCTCTCCCTTGTCGTCCGTGCGGTGCTCGGGCTCTTGTGCCAGGAACGCCTGCAGGTCGCTCTCTCGCACCCGCCAGAGGCGCCCGGCCCGAACTCCGCTCATGCGGCCTTGCCTAAGCCAGAGGCGAACCGTGTTGGGGTGTACGCTCAGCCTCTCGGCTACCTGCTCGGGCGTGTAGTAAAGCTCTCGCAAGCCGTCCCCTCCTTGCCATGCAATCGTATGCAATCATCATACAGGATGGGCAAGGCCAGTGCAAGCCTCTATACCTTAAGAATTCTTACGAGCACTCTAGGCACTGCAGGGCAGTGGAGCGGCAGGAAGCATGGCCCTAGGACGCCACCAGAGGGCCGTTTCCGGGGCTGCGAGTATGATTCCCCATGAAGGCCCCGTTCCTTCGATCTGGTGCCGTCCTGGCGCGTCTAGGCACGGATATGGGCCCTAGAAAGTACAGACGTCCGGAAAGTTGGCTCGCCTCTGTTCAACTCATGGCGTTCAACTTTGGGCCCGGTGTTCCGCTCCATGTGTTCCACTTCTGGCACGGCCGTTGCACCGGACAGAGCCAGGACAACAGCAGGACAGCCAACCGGCCGCCGTCCAGAAAGCGTCCGGTCGCGACCGGACAGGAGAGGCTATGGAATCCGAGGCCCAGGGCGTCACCGTTG
>JAKORR010000326.1 GCA_029777735.1 Armatimonadota bacterium
CCTCTCTGAGCCTCACCAAGGGCTGTCGCCCGCAAGTACATGGCATTTCAGGTGGACAGAGGCACCCACGTGCCAGCTCCCTCAACTTCCGGCGCACCACGCGATGGGTGGTGCCGTCCCAACTCAGGACGACAATGCGCCCCCCCGGCGCAACAGCTCGTGTGGCCGCATCGAGGCCGGCCTCGGCCTCTTCTAGCTCTGAGTTCACTACCATACGAAGAGTCATGAGCCATTCCGTAGAGACGTCGGCTTGCCCGCGTCGGGTCCTGCCGAGTGCCTCGCGGATTGTGTCGGCAAGCTCGCGAACGGTGTCGATCCGGCCGCTCTCGCGCCTTTGAACAATGGCGTCAGCGATGAGCCCGGCCAGCCGCGGCTTGCCACAAAGACGGAGCACCTTGACAAGCTGCTCTCGCGGGAACTCGTTGACAATGTGCCAGGCGGTAAGCTCCTGGGACTGGTCGTATCTGCTGTCAAGGCGTGCGTCGCTGTCGAAGCTGAACCCTCGGTCCCTCGACAGAAGCTGGATCCTAGAGGGCCCGAGGTCCGCTAGCAGTCCCCTGGCCTTCTCGCTTGCTACACGTCCCACGGCTTTGTCCACCCTTGAGAACCTCTCGTGCATCAGAACGACTCGGTCGCCGAACGGCAAAAGACGACGTCGGGCCAGCGCCAGGGCCGAGGGATCCATATCGATCCCAAGGAGTCTACCGTCTGGGGCAGAAGCCTTGAGGATCGCCTCGGAATGGCCGCCCCCATTGACAGTCGTGTCAACCCACAGCCCGCCGCTGGTGACCGCCAGTTCAGCCAAGACCTCCTCAACCATCGCACTCTCGTGCCGCAGCTCATTCATCGCCACTCCTCCCCATCAGGTGTAGGGGAGGCACAAGAGCCCCCAGGCCGTGTTGCTGCGACAGAAACCAGATCGTACAGCTTTTGTTCCATCTGGCGCTTGAAGTGGTCGGGATTCCACAGCTCGTAAATGCCCTCTTGGAGCGGAATCAGCCAGGCCTTCTTGCCGTGGCCGTCGAGGCCAATGAAGTCGAGATACATGTAAGGAATGCGAATGCGGCCAGCCTCGTCGATTGTGACGATGCGTGTGGTGCCCACGGTCTGGCGTCTGGCGAGGTCGAGCAAGGGGCGCTTGAGCCACTCGCGCTCTACCAGCTCCTCAAGCTCCCGCCGTCGCTCCTCGGTGCAGAGACGAAGGCACCCGTCGACGAGCCAGAGCATCAAGTGGACTTCGCCATCAGGGAAGGACTGGCGCTGGTCCGCAGTCAAAGTGATGCGACCGGCATCGTCGATGCGGTTCTCTGTGATTCCGCCTGTGTCTTCTTGGCGCAGCCTAGGCATTATCTCGTGCTCCAGGTAGGAGCGAGCGGAACGATGAGAGTGCTTGCCACAAGGCATCACAAGGCATTATATTAATCCCGCTAAGCTGCACTTTCCACCCGTTAGACTATAAACGGCACCACATTAGTATCCACTCTATTCCATGTCAATCCGGAACGTTTGTTTGCAATCGCGCCGCTTGCCCTCCTTGTCTACTCATGTTCACCGTTCTATCCTCCTCCGCCCCCCATATTTTCCGTTGTATACTACAGATGACTCCTTAAGGGCGATGAAGTGCCCTAGGGTACTGTCTTTTTGTGGTGGTTTGTGGGGCGTGTTGGCCAGTAAGGTCCTTGGCTGGCCCCAGGCCCTGCCGCTGCTGGGGCTGGGCTAAGCGAGGCGGCTTCCTGGGAGCACGCTCAGTGTGCGAGCCCCGGAGGGCCGGGATACGACTGCACCCACGCGCAGTAGGCGGATTGTGGGCGCTGTGGATCTGGGATCGAGGGCCGCGGAAGATCGGGCTGCGAAGGCAAAAATCTTTGGCTGCAACCTGTTGACAGACTAAAGGAAAGAGAATATACTAAGGCAGGAGAAAGACGGATAGGAGCAAGTGCAACCCCAGCAAGTGTGCGGATGAATAGACTCTGCTGCACGGTGAGGCTCACCGGAGTGGACCGGTGAGTGTATGTGTTTTTGGCACGCCATATTCGCTCAGCGTCAGACTATTTTTCCCCGTTCGCCCGCAGGAGGCACAGAGTGTATGGTCGCTTTCGAGGAGATTCTGCCGGTAATTGAGGACCAAGCGGAGCGTATCCTGCCCTTGCCCGATCTTGCGGAGATCCAGACTCGCTCCTACCAGTGGTTCCTGGAGGAGGGTCTTCGCGATCTCTTCAAGCACTTCAGCACGATTGACGACTACTCAGGCACGGTCGCAGTGATGTTCGGCGAGTACCGTTTCGGCGAACCCAAGAAGACGCTGGAAGAGTGCCGCGAGAGCGACTCTACCTACGAGATGTCTCTTTACGTGAAGGTACGCCTCGTCAACAAAGAGACTGCCGACATCAAGGAAAGCGAGGTTTATCTTGGCGAGATACCCAAGATGACTGAGCGAGGCACCTTCATCATCAACGGCTCAGAGCGGGTCGTTATCAGCCAGCTATCGCGTTCGCCGGGCGTATATTTCCGTGACCTCGTCGACGCCAGCGGCCGCGTCTTGCATGCTGCTCAGGTAATTCCTTCGGACGGACCCTGGACCGAGCTGGATACCAGCGCCGACGGTGTGATCCACATCAAGATTGGCCAGACCCGCAAGTTCCCGGTCACCCTGCTGCTCAGGGCGCTACAGTGGTTTGAGGACCCGGTGCCCGACCTGCCACCTACCGGAACCGACGTGGACATTCTCCAATACTTTGGCCAGAAGCGCCGCATGACGCTGCGCGAGTTGGTTGCGACCATCCGCAACCAGGCCGACCAGGCGGTAACTGGAGCCGAGGCACGCAGCGAGTTCTACGCCCTTGCGCAGGTCACCGACACCGACGGCGCACTCGTGACCGATCAGTACCGGCATATCGACACAGAAAAGACCGTTCCGATGCTGCGCCGCGCGGGCGTAGAAGAATTGGACGTTCTCGAGGTGCCCTACGTCATCCATGCCACACTGCAGGCCGACCGCGAGCAGGCCGAAAAGGACTTCAAGGATTCCGAGGAGCTGGTGGTGTCGGGCAGACCGCTGACTCCCGAGCATGGCCTTCTGGGGTTGTACCTACGGCTGCGCCACGGCGAGCGTCCGCCCACGAAGAAGGAAGAAGCCCTGCCGATGGCGGAGAGCTTCGTTCGCAGCTTCTTCTTCGACCTGAGGCGCTACGACCTGTCCCGTGTGGGCCGATACAAGATCAACCGCCGCTTGGGCATTAGCGTTCCAGACGACGTACGCACTCTTACTCGCGCCGACATCCTGGCGATCATCGACTACTTGGTGAGGCTTCAGCGGCGTGAAGGTCGCGTGGACGACATCGACCACTTGCAGAACAAACGCGTGCGGGCTGTGGGCGAGCTAGTTCAGAACCAGATGCGAATGGGTTTCCTGCGCATGGAACGTGTGGCTAAGGAGCGTATGGCCGGTGTCAACCCTGACGAGCTGGTGCCGCAACTGGTCATCACCGTCAAGCCGATTCAGGCTGCGATAAACAGCTTCTTCGGCAGCGGCCAGCTTTCCCAGTTCATGGATCAGGTAAACCCCCTGGCCGAACTTGCACACAAGCGGCGGCTGTCGGCCATGGGGCCGGGAGGCTTGTCGCGTCAGTCAGCCAAACTGGAGGTTCGCGACGTTCACCATTCGCACTATGGCCGCATCTGCCCGATTGAGACGCCCGAAGGCGCCAACGTGGGCCTCATCAACTACCTCGCTCTCTACGCGCAGTTGGATGAGTTCGGTTTCATCCGTTCGCCCTTCCGCCGCGTGGTCAAGGGACAGGTGACCGACGAGGTCGTCTACCTGGCCGCAGACGAGGACGCCGAGTACAACATCGCGTCGGCGAGCGAGCCGCGTGGGGCTGACGGCCGGTTCGTGCACGAGCGCATTACGGTCCGCCGCGGGGGCGAGTTCCCGACGGTCGCACGCGAGGAAATCGATTTCTGCGACCTGAGCGCCAAGCAGGTATTTTCAATCGCTACAGCACTGATTCCCTTCCTGGAGAACTGCGACGCTGTGCGAGCCCTGGCCGGGTCAAACATGCAGCGCCAAGCGGTACCCCTGATTGCGCCGGAGCCCCCCATGGTGCAAACCGGCTTGGAAAGGCGTGCCGCCCGCGATAGCGGCACGGTCATCTTGGCCCGGAAGGCAGGTGTGGTGGAGGAGTGCGACGCCGCGCATGTGGTGGTGCGCTCCGACGATGGCGAGAAGCAAACCTACCGCCTGCAGAAGTTCACCCGGACCAACATGAGCACTTGCCTCAACCAGCGCCCGCTGGTCAGGCCAGGACAAAGGGTAGAAGTGGGCGACGTGCTGGCCGACGGGGCCTCGACCTCGCACGGCTCCTTGGCTTTGGGGCACAACCTGATCGTGGCCTACCTGTCCTGGGAGGGCTGCAACTACGAAGATGCAGTGGTAATGTCCGAGCGCGTTGTGAAGGAAGACTTGCTGACTTCGGTTCACATCGAGAAGTACGAGTGCGAGGCGCGGGACACAAAGCTGGGCCCCGAGGAAATCACGCGCGACATCCCCAACGTGGGCGAAGAGGCGCTGAAGGACTTGGATCAGTATGGCGTGGTACGGATCGGAGCTGAGGTGCACCCCGAGGACATCCTTGTGGGCAAGGTAGCGCCCAAGGGCCAGAGCGAGCTCACAGCCGAGGAGCGGCTGGTCATAGCGATCTTTGGCAAGAAGGCAGAGGAGATGCGCGACGTGTCGTTGCGCGTACCTCACGGGGCAACGGGCATTGTGATCGGCAGCCAGGTCTTCTCGCGGCACAAGTACGAATGTCGTGACTGCGGCGCTGTCTTCGGCTACGGCAAGACCGCTGAGTTCATGGAGTGCGAGAGGTGCGGTGGCAAGCTTAGGAAGATCCAGGGCGATGACCTTAAGCCTGGCGTCAACCAAATGGTGCGCGTCTTCGTGGCGCAGCGCCGCAAGCTACAGATTGGTGACAAGGTGACAGGTCGTTACGGGAACAAGGGTGTCGTAGCGCGGATCGTGCCTGAGGAAGACATGCCTTACCTGCCCGATGGCAGACCCGTTGACATCTGTCTGAACCCTCTGAGCGTGCCTTCGCGCATGAACCTAGGCCAGCTTTTGGAGGCTCACCTAGGCTACCTGGGGCTGGCCATCGGACGGACCTTTTCCTGCCCGGTGTTCGAGGGCTATAAGTACGAACAGATCCTGCGAGGCTTGGAGACGCTCGAACAGCTCTGGCGCGCGTCAGCTCTACGCGAGTATGCCGTGAAGGAAGTAAACCCAGAGGGTGGCCTGATCGATCCAGCTACGCTACCAGAAACTACCGATCTACAGGCTTTGGAGCAAAGCCTAGGGGCTCAGTTAGCGGCCCATGGCCGCGAGGCCCTTGACCCTCTTGGTGAGGAGTTGGGTATTGACCCAGCCGAATGGGAGCAGGCCGATGCCCAGAGCGCAGCCCGCATGGTTGTGAAGCGGGCCAAGGAAAACTCCTGGCGGCGCGTGCAGCTCATCGGGTCGGAGGGCAAGCACCTTCTCTACGACGGTCGCACGGGCGAACCCTTCAACATGCCCGTTGCCGTCGGCTATCTGTACATGCTCAAGCTGAACCACCTGGTGGAGGACAAGATCCACGCCCGCTCGACGGGCCCCTACTCGCTGATCACTCAGCAGCCCCTGGGTGGGAAGGCCCAGATGGGCGGCCAGCGTTTCGGTGAGATGGAGGTATGGGCCCTGGAGGCCTACGGCGCGGCCCACTGTCTCCAGGAGATGCTCACCATCAAGTCCGACGATCTTCGTGGACGCGTAGAGACCTACGAGGCCATTGTCAAGGGTGAAAACATCCAGGAGCCGGGCGTCCCGGAGAGCTTCAAGATCCTGGTGCGCGAGATGCAATCCCTGGCTCTGGACGTACGAGTGGAGGACAGCGAAGGCGGGCTAGTGGACCTGGCGTCGGACGGCGACGACGGGCGGTAGGGCGTCCGGCGAGGCACCACCTGTGGCCTGGCGGAGTCCACAGCGGCGAGATAGATGAGCATGAAGGGCTTGGAGCCAAGACCACAGGTATCCAGCAAGGCGGCAAGGGCGTCTAACTGGTGGCTCCAAGGCCTGCAGGGCTGGGCCCCACAGGGCTAAGACTGTCGAGTTGTTGCACGGAGGCGAAGAGGCATTGCCAAACAGCATCACCGATTTTGAGGCCATCACCATTGGTCTTGCTTCGCCGGAACAGATCCGGCGCTGGTCTCACGGCGAGGTGAAAAAGCCGGAGACCATCAACTACAGGACCTTCAAGCCGGAGCGTGACGGGCTCTTCTGCGAGCGCATTTTCGGCCCGACGCGCGACTGGGAATGCCACTGCGGCAAGTACAAAAAGGTCAAGTTTAAGGGTATCATCTGCGATCGCTGCGGTGTGGAGGTCACACGGGCGAAGGTGCGCCGTGAGCGTATGGGGCACGTCGAGCTTGCCTCGCCGGTCGCCCATAGTTGGTACCTTAAGACCTCCCCGAGTCCCATTGGTCTGCTGCTCGATCTCAGCCGCCGCGTGCTGGACGAGGTAGTCTATTTCGCCTCCTACATCGTAACCCATGTAGATCGCAGCGCGCTGGAGCTACATCGGGACGACATCGAGCAGGCCATCGAGGAAGAGATAGAGGCCACCCGTGCCGAGGCTGAGGCGCGGATCGATCGCCTGCGGACCCAGTACGAACAGCAGCTCGCCGCTGGCGAGGAAGAGGAAGAGGATGAAGAAGAGGAAGAGGAGACGGAGGAGTTCTCCTTCGCCTGGGGGGAGAGCCACTCCGTTGTCGCGACCGAGGAAGAGCTAACCGCTCGGATTCAGCAGGAACGCGAGTCAGCCGAGGAGCGCATTCAAGAGCTACGGATCGCCGCCACGCGCCTGTTCGAGCTAAGCCCCAAGGAACTCGTCAGTGAGCTAGAATACCGCCAACTAGAGACCTTAGTCGAGGTGTGCAACGAACGGCTTGGGTTGGAGTTCGGCCGCCTGTTCCGCGCTGGCCTTGGGGCGGAGGCCGTGCGCGAGCTGCTAGCCGACCTGGACCTGGACGAGATGGCTCGCGAGCTGCGCAAGGAGATCGAGGAGTCGACCCGAGCGCGCCGCGCCCGGGCCGTTAAGCGCCTGAAAATAGTGGAGGCCTTCCGCAACTCCAAGAACAGGCCAGAGTGGATGATCCTAGAGGTCATCCCTGTGTTGCCGCCCGAACTGCGCCCAATGGTCCAGCTTGACGGTGGGCGGTTTGCCACATCCGACCTGAATGACCTCTACCGCCGCGTTATCAACCGCAATAATCGCCTGCGCCGCATAATCGAGATCAATGCGCCGGAATCCATCGTCAACCACGAACGTCGCCTGCTGCAGGAAGCCGTGGACGCGCTGATCGACAATTCGCGGCGTGCGCGACCAGTGACGGGCTCAAACCGCCGGCCCCTGAAGTCCCTCTCCGACATGCTCAAGGGCAAGGAGGGTCGCTTCCGTAAGAACCTCCTGGGCAAGCGTGTGGACTACTCGGGCCGCTCGGTCATTGTGGTAGGGCCTGAGCTAAAGCTGCACGAGGCGGGGCTGCCACGCGAGATCGCCTTGGAGTTGTTCAAGCCCTTCGTGATGAGTCGATTAGTCAAGCAGGGCAAAACAAACAACATCAAGCAGGCCAAGCGCCTAGTTGAGCGCATGAGGCCTGAGGTCTGGGACGCTCTAGAGGACGTGATCGATGATTATCCGATCATGTTACAGCGCGCACCTAGCCTTCACCGTCTGAGTATCCAGGCCTTCAAGCCAGTGCTGGTGGCGGGCAAGGCCATCCGACTACACCCGCTGGTGTGTCCAGCCTTTAACGCAGACTTTGACGGCGACACCATGGCCGTGTTTGTGCCGCTATCGGCCTATGCCCAGGCGGAAGCGCGGCTGCTCATGTTAGCTTCGCAGAATCTGTTCAAGCCCGCGGACGGTAGCCCCATTGCGGCGCCGATCCGTGATATCGCGCTGGGCATGTACTACATGACCCAGGAGAATCCGGAGGCTCAGGGCGCCGGCAAGAAGTTCGAGAGCGCTGAAGCGGTGACGACCGCCTACGAGTATGGGGCGGTGGACCTGCACGCCCCCATAACGGTCCGAGTGCCCCAAATCTTCGTCGAGGTAGTAGGCGACGACGGTACACCGCTGGAGGTCGAAGAGCAGCTCGATATCGAGTTGCGCAGGGCCGTGGCCGACCGGGTAAGTGACGAGCACCCGGTACGCTCGCGCCGCTTTGAGATCAAACTGACAAAGAAGGAAAGTGAAGACCCGGCCGCCATGGACGACACGGAGGAGCTGCAGTTCCAGCTGCGGGCCTATGTGCCGGGGGAGAGAGACGAGGACGCCTTGCTGCTGAGCTTCGCGGAGAAGAACCGGCTTATCGAGGAGCGCTGCCGCAGCGTCATCGCAAGGGCCATTCAGCGACGGGCTCTGCCGAGTGGGGCGACGGTCATCCTCGAGGTGCGTAGGGCGAAAGTCGACACAACGGCCGGGCGGGCGATTTTCAACCACTATCTGCCCATCGACATGCCTTACTACAACCACGACGTGTCGCTGCACGAGCTGTCCGACATCACGCTCGAGATGTACCGGCACTATGGATTCGAGCGCACGGCGGAGCTTCTGGACACCCTCAAGGAGATAGGCTTTCGCGTCTGCACTCGCGCTGGTCTTACTCTGAGCATCAGCGACACAGCAATTCCGTCGAACCGCGAAAGCATCATCGCGCAAACCGAGGCCGAAGTGGAGCGGGTCAACAATGCAGCGGCCGAAGGAAACTTGACACCACACGAACGTGAGCAGCGGGTTCTGCAACTGTGGATACGTGCTCGCGATCGCATCAGCGACGAGGCGCTGGCTCGTGTGAGCAAGTTCAACCCGATCTGGATGATGATCAATTCGGGCGCGCGCGCTTCGTCGACACACATGTCGCAGATTTGCGGAATGCGCGGCTTAATGCAGGACCCCTTCGGCCGTCTGATCGAGGACTACCCGGTAAAGAACAACCTACGTGACGGGCTGAACGTGCTAGAATACTTCGTGTCGACCCACGGCGCTCGCAAGGGTCTCGCAGA
>JAKORR010000327.1 GCA_029777735.1 Armatimonadota bacterium
AAGTCCCCCACAGGTGGCGGCGTGCAGGTTGACACTACGTCCACGCCTGCTTCGGCAAGCATTCCCAGCAGGCCGTGCATCTTACCGTCGTCATAGATGTGGTAGATCGCGCCCGCTGAGTGGACCAGGTCCACTTGCTGCTTGAGGCGCGGCAGGAACACCTCGCGCCAGATAGCAGGCGACCAGCCAACCGACAGGGACTCATAGAACCACGAGCCAAAGATGATCTCCACGCCGCCCTCCAGCGCCGCTTGGGTTTCAGCCATCATCTGGCGGTGAGACAAGTCAATCTGGGCATCGAAGAAGGCGCGGTCGTTGTAGTAGTCAACCATAAGCTGCGCCATGCCCCGGGCATCGGCCGCCCGCTGGTCCAGCACGCCGAGGATGTACAGCTCCGTGAGGCCGCGGTCGCCGACTAGCTCATCGGCGCGGTGATATCCGCTCATGTCGCTGCTAGGGATGGGCATTAGGTAAGACAAGCGCTCCAGGTCCTCGCGGGTCTTGACCAGCGGCTCCTCGATGACAGGGTCGGGCGACATCCCCCAATAGCTCCGCGGTGGCGCCATCCGCATCCTGTCGGACAGAGGGCCGGCAGGCGTGTAGAATCTTCGCTCGACGATCGTGTAAGGCCCGTCCTGTCTGCGGCGCTGTTCAACACGCACCTCAGGGAGGTTGTATCGCTCGGGCCAAGCACGAATGTAGCTAGGCGTGGGTGCGCCCTCACACCAGAAAACGTCACCGCCGAACTCCTCACAGATGCGCAAGTAGGTGGGCAACGAGGCGTCGCCGCAGTAGTCGAGCAGCCAGGCCCAGAGGCGCGGCGCCACAGGCACGCGGTCCGGCTCCTGGTGCGCAATAGCGGCAAGCAGGCGTTCACGGCCGGTCATTCCCCTCACCTTCGCTTCTTGCGGCGGCTGTCGCCCGATGCACGCCCAGAGCAATGCGTGCCAGAGCTACTCAATGCGCCAGGGCTTACGGACACGGAAGGGGCGCTCGAAACGCTTGCGCAGCTTGCCCTCTTCTTCGAGGTGTACCATACAGGCCCGCATGCAGCCTCGCGCTCCCTCAAGCGCTCGGCCGTACACGTATACCGGGCCGGGATCGCCCAGGAAGGGATTGTGCTCAGGTGGTGGACTTTGGAAGGCCTTGGCGCACTTGGCAATGTCTATCTTGCCCCATTCGACGTCGTGACCAGCGACGGTCACCTTGACGGTCTCGTCGCGGCTAATAGCCTGGCCAGTGCAGTCGCGGACACAGAGCATGCAGCGGTCACACAGCTCCGGCCCCTCGTAGATGGGGTCCGGTTCCAGCGGCGCGTCGGTGATGAGACAGGCGAAGCGCTGGCGTGGGCCGAACTCCGGCGTCAGCAGCAGCTTGCTGTAGCCTATCTCTCCCAGGCCCGCCGCGAAGGCGGCAAGGCGCAAGTGGATGAACACATCTGGCGCTGGGCGGTCAGGCGAGACCGGGCGGCTGAAGTCCTTGCGCGGTTCGCCGGTCTGGGTATCGATGTTGCACCACGGGAAGCAATTGGATACGGGCACCGACTCGTACCCTTCCTCTTCCAGGAATTGGTTGAGCTCCCAGAGGACCATGGGCTGAAGGATCCAGTTGATGGCCGCGTAGCCCATGCCACAATAAGAGACGTAGAAGGTACCCTCCTCGATGCCTCGCAGCGACCCGCGTGGTATGCGGAAGCCCAGCACGACCATCGCGGTGGCGTCGGGGAAGATGTAGCGAGGGTCGAACTGCTTGGGCGCACCCTCGAAGCGGTCCATGGAGGCGATGCCGACAAGATCGGCGCCGGCCGCTTTCGCTACCTGCTTGACCTGTGCAGATGTGACCATGGCAATTCCTCACTTTGGGCCGTCGAGGCAGTCTCCGGCCCCAAGCCTTTGGAGGGCTTCGGGGGCCTGGAGGTCCGGAGCCCCTACCTGGGGTCCTCGGGCAGCCTGTCAGGCAGCGTGCCGTAGACGGCAAATCCAAGGTCTCTTGGGTCGTTGGGGCTCAGGCTTCCGTTGGGATAGTCAGGTCCACCGGCATTGAGAATCCAGCGGTGGTCGCCCTCGAGACCGTCCTTCAGCCGTACCGGATTAGGCTGGTAGTCCGCGTTGTACACTGTCAAGACGTAGGTCTCGCCCGGCGTTACCGTCACCGGCGGGTCGAAGCGGAATAGGTTCCAGCCACCGATCTTGACCTGGTCGGGGCTCAGTTCCTCGGACTTGGCTATCCACTCGCCCCACCAGTTGCCTTCGGCGTCGGGCTGGCGCAGAACCACGAAAAGCCCATAGGTGTGGGGATATTCGCTGCTTTCGGCCGCCACGCGCACAGCAACCGCGGCAACTGTCGGTTCCGTCGGGATGAAGCTCTGCGTCACGCCGAAGATTAGCTCCACGGCGCCCTGTTCGCCAATTATGTGCTGCGGCGGAAGCTGGGGATTCGGCGCAGGCACCGCCGCCTCGCCACGCGGCAGGTCAGCCGGGCCAAGGTAGTCGCGAGACCACAGGCTGGCGGCGATGTGTGTCACCGCATCACCCAAGGTGATGTAGTACACCGTAAAGATACGCCCGTCCTTAAGCTCCACAGAATGCGGATAGCCAAGGTCGCCGATGGATGCCCCCTTGCCAGGGCCCTCGGGCAGAGCGTCCGTCCGCAAGATGACTTCCTTCTGCCAGTCCCAAGTGCGCCCGCCGTCGTAGCTGAAACAGGCACGTATACCATAGGGCGGCCTGCGGTAGCCGTAGGACGCCAGCAAAGCGCCGTCCCTGAGGCGGATCAGCGTCGGCGGGTACCCCCACATCGGCGTACGCACCGGTTCGCTCCAGGTCTTACCACCATCCTCCGAGGTGACCTGGTAGAGAAAGCCGATATCGTATAGTGGACAATTGATCTTGTCGCTGCCCTCGCAGCGCAGCAGTCCGACCACGCGCCGACCACCCGCGCCGACCACACCCCACTCTGTGAAGGGGTGCTTGCCGTCGTAGGCCACGGGCACTAACTCCCACGTCTGCCCGCGATCGGTGGAGCGCAGGCACCAGGTGTTGCCGCCGGTCTGGCCTTCCCTGGCACATCCGTAGACCGGAACCAAAACGGTGTCGTCAGGTAGAACAATGGCACCTGCCGGCCCTCCGTGAAGCAGGGCGATGCCTGGGAAAACCAGGTCCTTCGACTCCCAAGTCTTGCCGCCGTCTTTGGAAATCCGCGCGTAGGCCCGGTAGCAAGCCACTATCTTGCCTGAGGATTTCAGCTCGCGCAGCACCAACCCCTTGGCACGAAACTCCTCGATCTGCTGGGGCTTAACCTCCTCCCAGCCGCGGGCACCCGCGCTGACCAGCGTGCCATCGCTGAGTTTGAGACTGCTCACCTTTACCGGCACGCCCACATAGCCTTCCTGGTCTTCGCGAATCCAGTGTCGCCCATGATCAAGCGACACGAACCGATAATGCCCCGACTCGCCGCCCGCGTGGCCGCCATAGTGCGACCTTGTGGTATTCCAGCCGAAGCTCACCCATAGACGCTCGCCGTCGTAGTGAAGCGAGGGAAAGGCCGAATACTTGCCAGGGTCGCGAAAGATCACTAGGTCTTCCTTCGTGGGCTGGGCCAAGACGCCAAGCGCTGCGAGGCAAGGGATTGCAAGACAAGGCAACAACCTGAGAGCCATTTCAATCCTCCCGCGATAAAGGATCCTTGGCACCGACGCAGGCCTCAGACCCAAGGTCCGGGCCAAGAAGCCGACACACATGCACTTTTCTCTGGCCGAGCTTCTGGGCCTGCTTGCCTTCTGAAGGGAGCGACCCAAGACCCTGGCTACTGGCCCGCCGCGGCGGGCACAGCCACGTCAGAGACCCTGCCCTCGGCCACCTGCCGCCGGCGCATGTACTCGCGAGCTTGGTGCATGAAGGCTTCCAGGCGCGTGCGTGACGTAGCCTGCTCAAACCCGTCATAGACCATATTCAAGAAGGGCAAGTCGTCGAAGTCGCGCCGCAGTCCCTTCAGCAAAGCCTCTGCGATGGTGCCCGGCATACACGTGAAGGGCATGACAGCGACGACGCCCGACAGCCCCCGCTGGACGAAATCGACGGCCTTGCCCACCGTCATGATAGCCTCGCCCTCGAAGGTATGGTGCGCGTACGGGGACGCGTACCACAGCACCATCTCCGTCGGCGGCTCGTGGGCATTGCGCAGCAAGCCCTCCCAGACAGCCGCGAGCGTGTGCTCCTCGCGTCTCATAACCATGTCGGTGAGGCGGTTCTTGACGCGCAGGAAGGTCTCGCCCCGCTGCCGGGCGCGCATGTCGCGGCGGAAGTTGCGGTACAGGAACCACTCGTAGGCCGGCGACATCCACACTTCGCCGCCCAGCGATTCAATCTGGCGTATAACATTTTGATTGGAGAAGCGATTGCAGCGCACATAGAACTCGCCGACAAGGCCGATGATGGGCTTGACCTGACCGCGGTCGACAGGCACACGCTCAAAGGCTTCGCGGGCGCGCCGTGCGGCCTCGCGGACGTCATCGAGACTGCCTCCCTCTCGCAAGGAGTCACACAGATCTTCTAGGGCATCCCAGTAGGTCTTCTCTGCTGCGCCCGGCACGGTCTCGTAGGGTCTGATTTCGAGTAGGGCCTTCTCCAGTAGATCGGCTGCGACGACAGCCCGCCACGCTAGCCGCAGGAACTTGCGGCCCACCAGACCCAGGTCGCTGTAGAACCGGGAAGCCTGGTTGGGCGCGTAGATGGGCACGTCCTCGTAGCCCAGTTCGTCCAGTACGAGGCGTTGCAGTGCATTGTACTGGCCAAAGCGGCACGGGCCGCCAGAGCCGCCCATGAAGAAGGCGTAGCGGTCGCGGTCGAAGTCGGGCTGGAGGGCGCGCTTGACCATGTCGCCCGTGGTGACAATGGCCGGAAAGCACTCCTTGCCAGTGGTATAGCGGCGGCCCCAGTACAGCGTCTCTTCATCCGGCTCTGGCAGCACCTCAGCTTTCATGCCACAGGCCTGGAAAGCGGCCGCAAGCCCGAAGGCCTGGCCCGACATGTTCGGTATCAGGACCGTGCGGTCCGTGCCACGCTGGATGGTCAGAACCCGGAAGATCTTCTGACCGCCGAACTGACGTCCGCGTACTTGGCCAATGGAATCTAGGAAGGCCTCGCAGCGCGTGATCATGCCAGCGTCGGCCGAGTGCTCATCAATCTCGATGATCAGCATTGGCTTCTGGCCGAGGCGCTCCTGCACAAAGCGTATGATGAAACTGTCCGGCCC
>JAKORR010000328.1 GCA_029777735.1 Armatimonadota bacterium
AGACCTGGGATCGGCCGTCGTCTGCTGACCTAGACAGGGCGTCCCTTTCATTGCGATGGGGAAGCCGCCAGGAGCCTCCACGTCACGCTTACTCGTACTCTGGCGATCCTATTGCCTCGGGAGCTCAGCTGGGACGTGATCGGCGATGTCTCGTGAGTCACTCGAGAGGCTGACGCTGCGGAGGACTTGTCGTCGTCACTGTGGGCGGGTGCTCTACTCACATCGCGGATCGATCGTGGCGGATCTCGGCGCCGCCATCGCAGCGCCGAGGCGGCGAAGATCGAAGGACATCGTGATGGCCAACCGTGCGATGTCCTTGGCGCCTGATCGATGGACCCAACTGTGGAGCCATTGTGTGATGGAGAAGCGGAGTGCTGCAGCTCGCCGCCTGAGCTAAGGGAAACCGGGCGCACGCTGACGCCCGCTGCCGTGGCTCAGGCGGCCCGGGTGTTGCACTCGTGGTCAGGTCAGAGCAAGGATGTGCTCATGGTCGATAGCGACACAGCGCCACTGCGCGGGGCCCAAGAGCCTGAGTATGAGAGCGCTGCGCGCGCTCTGGCCGCTGTACCGGAACTGAGTGGCGCTCGGGTCTCGGATGCCGCAGGCCTTCGAGCGACAATTGAGGCGACCTTGCCATCGGGGGCCACCTTGCTGGTGACTGCGGGCGAGAACCTCGTGGCGCACGCCAAACCACACCCAGTCTGGCGTATCTCGCTTTACGTTGAGGGTGAAGCATGCGATGAGCCCGATGCCTTCGCCTCGACGGCGGACGCATCTGTCGAATCGCTCATCACGGTTGTTCGTAGCATGGCCCGTCTCGACCTTGCGCGCACCCTCTACGTGGAGGGGTGAGCGACGCCTGCTCTGGGCTGCCAGCTCTGGCCCAGAGCGGGCAGACGGATGCGCTCGGTTCGGAGGCTCGTTGGAGGCCAACGAATCGGATGAATCCACGCAGGCCGGGCAACTGACGCCCCCTGTGGCCTCCCCGTAGTGCCAGTGCGGTCATGCAAGGTCATCGCAGCAAGAAAGGTCGTTGCGCTGAGGAATCTAGAACAACTACGCATTACCGCCGCCGAACGGCTTGATGATCCTGCCTGGGCCTAGGAGACTGCTGAACAAGGCGGTATGCGAGGTAGCGGTTTTCCTCGTGAGGACGGGCAGGACACCTCAAGGCGGTCTGTGCCGCAATGGTTGGGTCAGCGCTCAAGGCGCGACAACGAGTTCGTCCTGCCCGTCGTATCGACCGTGCGCCCGGTGCGTGGGGCCTGTCAAGGGCCGTGGCCCCCTTCTTCAG
>JAKORR010000329.1 GCA_029777735.1 Armatimonadota bacterium
CCACGAGCTTTCCGCTTAAGTTATGCCGAAGGAGAAAGCTCGTCGGCGGCCCCAGGTGGCTGTTTTCGTAGATCCACCCGTAGCGGTCACCCGACATCTCGTCATAGGCGCTCTTCCACAGCCCCACAATGACATCCCGGTGCGCTTTCAGATCTGCCTTCAGTACCGAGTATCGCATCGGGTCCTGTCCTTGGGGGGTTGTGAGGATGTGATCGGGCGATGGGGCGAGGCTGTGCGAAAGCACTGTCCTTTCCTGTATTCCTTGCAGTCTTCGGGTTCAGGCATCAAGGGGGTTCATGGGAACGGGCCTCGCTTCCGGCTGCTCCTCGTTAAAGCCCGGTCATGGCCTCAGAGGGAGATGAACCTCCGCACCCTGGGGCCGAGCGTGTCGGCCACTGCCTGGGGAAGCATCGACCAGGCCTTCTCGGCCAGCTTGCGAATGTCGCCTCCAGGCACCGGGGCGGGTTTGACCACCCCAACCGCGGGCGAGTACCAGAACAGGGGCTCGGGTCTCGCCCCCCACTGCTGCTTGAACCGGTAGGTGCCCTCGTCCGGCGTCGACCTGCCAAAGTCGAACCGGCTGAACCCGCTCTCGCAGGCGTGCTCCAAAAAGCCCCAGTAGAGCAGCATGTTGGGGCTCAAGTGATTGTACTCCCGCAAGGTCGATGCCCAGGGGATGGTGAGCGTGCGCCCGCATTCGAGCACCATGCCCGCCGCAACCGCCCGGCCGCGGTAGAACACCGCTCCCACCCGGGCCCGCTCGCCAAACGCCTCGAGCACGCGCTCGAACCACTGCCTGGCATGCACAGGCGAACCCAAGTCCTTCATGTTGCGCCGAAACACGGTGTAGAACTCATCCACAAGGTCGAACGAGCCAAGGCGGAACTCCAGCCCCTCCTTGCCCGGCTTCCTGATCTGGCTCCGCAGCTTCGACTTGAAGCCGTCCCACAGCTCCTTGGCCGAGCCCGGCAGGTCGAGCACCATCCTCACCTTGTGGTTGCTCACGGTAAAATACGGCGACTCTCCCAGCTCCTGCACAGGCTGCACGCAGCGAATGTCGGGCTCGGCACTGCTC
>JAKORR010000330.1 GCA_029777735.1 Armatimonadota bacterium
ACCGCTCCGGGGCAAGGTGCCCTATACGGAGTTGCTACCCCGGGGCCAGTGGAAGCCCCTAACACGCGAACCCGCCACCACGGACGATATCCGGGCGTGGTTTGCCAAAGCCGGCGACGCCCTCAACATCGGCCTACTGACCGGTGATCCCTCGGGCCTGGCAGTGCTGGACTTCGACGTCCCGACGCCCAAGAGCTTCCACACGGCGCCCACAATCACGGCAGTGACAATGCGCGGCCACCACTACTACTACCGGGCGCCGCGGGGCCTGAAGGGTTACAGCGCCGACTGGGGAGAGCTACGAGCCAACGGTGGCTACGTGGTCGTGCCGCACTCGATACACCCCAAGAGCGGCACCCGCTACGAGTGGGCCGCATTCCTCTCGCCCTGGGAAACGGAGCCCGAACCCCTGCCCCTGGAAATGATGCGCGCCCCACGACAGAGACACCCTGCCAGGCAGGAGACAGAAGAGCCTATCTCTCTCTCCCCGCTCCGCGGGGAGATATCGCAAGTAAAGAATATTCTTTACTTGCGACAAAAGGCCGTAGGCCTTGGAGAGGAGGGATGGATCCGGGCTGCTTGCACAGGGGACAACCTGATAGCGTGGCTTCGGCGTGCGGACGTGGTAGAGAAGGCGGCGGAGGTGTTGGGCATTCCGGCGGGCGCGACCTCGGGGAAGCCCTTCCGGTGCATTCTACCCGGGCACGCGGACGAACATCCGAGCGCGTCGCTGTACCGCAATCAGTCGGGCGTGTTCGTCTACCGGGACTGGCATCGGGCAGAGGGTCCAGAATGGCTCACCCTGGGGGACGTTCGGGCGGCGCTCGCATATGGGAAGGTGAAGCCGCTTAGATCTCCTGAGCGGGCAGTGTGGACGATCCGGCTGCTAGTGGAAGCGGGCGCCGTGCGGCCGGTGGAGGTGCCCTGGGCTGGCACCTTGCCCCCCGAGGCACCCGGCTGGATCCATGCCGTGTATGCAGGCTTTCTGGTGCTGTTGGGCTGTAAGTGGACACACACGCTGGATGAACCGACGCCCTATAGCTGGCGCTTTGCGTCGGCGTGGTGCGACGTGCCTGAGTACCGTGTGCGGGAGGCAATGCGAGAACTCCTGAGGCACAGGTACATAGTCAAGCGGCGCGAACATGGCCGAATGGCTCTGTTTGATGCAGGCCCCGGTGACGGGCGCCCCTATGCACAGTGGCAGGATGAGTGATCTCCTTCGGGGAGCTCGTTCACTGATGGG
>JAKORR010000331.1 GCA_029777735.1 Armatimonadota bacterium
ACGGCCCGGGCTGCCTCGCGCTTCTCCTCGGTCGCTGCATCGTCGGCGTAGTTGTGCAGGCTGTCCCACAGGGGTCCGGCCTTGATGTCCTCCAGGCCACGGCGTACTGCCTCGATGTCCTCGGGCGACAGCTCCTCCTCGTTGCCTACGTCACGCAGGTACTCCAGGAACCGCCGCGCGGCAGGCAGTTCCGCCACCGGCAGGGCATCAATCAGGCGATAGAGTTCTTCCCGGCTTACGCTCATGAGTTGGCCTCCCCGTTTGGCTTGCCGCCTGTTCGCAGGTACTCTTCAAGCGCCGCCCTCGACAGTCGCCACTGTGCGCCCACCTTGGCCCCGGGCAGCTTCCCGGCCCGCAGCGCCCGGTAAACGGTCTGTGGATTCAGTCGCAAGAAGCGCGCTGCTTCCTCTGGTGTCAGCGTTTCGTCATGTTGCATGGCGCGTCACCCCCGCTGCTTACAGGATAGCTTCCCCTGTCAACGCAAGTCAATACGATGTTGACGTACGCTGCACTCTGTTGTACTCTGTAGGCAGAGGGCTAACTTCCGATAATGAAACCGTATCGGAACCTAGAAGGGGGCTGCAGTCATGGAGGGCGCACTCATCACACAGACGCAGGCGGGCGAGCTGGCCGCGCTGGCGCAAGCCACACGGGAGTACATACGCCAGGCGAAGGCCCCGAACACGGTGCGGGCCTACCGCTCCGATTGGGAACAGTTCACGTCCTGGTGCCAGGCGCAGGGCCTCGCGGCACTTCCGGCCACGCCGGAAACGCTGGCGGCCTACCTGGCGCACGAAGCGGCCACGCACCCGGTCAGCACCCTGCAGCGCCGGCTTTCCGCTATCAGCCAGGCGCACCAGGCGGCCGGCCGGGAGAGCCCTGCCCGCTCGGAGGTCGTGCGCCTCACCATGAAGGGCATCCGCCGGGCGAAGGGCACAGCCCCCACGCAGAAGGCCCCGGCCGTGACGCAGGACGTGCAGGCGATGGTCGCCACGTTGCCTGACAACCTTCTGGGCCTCCGTGACAGGGCCTTGCTATTGATCGGCTTCGCTGGGGCGTTCAGGCGCAGCGAGCTCGTCAGCCTCGATGTGGAGGACGTCGAAGAGTGTGCGGAGGGCTTGCGGGTCACTCTCAGGCGCTCCAAGACGGACCAGGAAGGCGCAGGCGAAGTGAAGGGCATTCCGTATGGGCGCAAGCTTGAAACGTGCCCTGTGCGGGCTCTGCGGGCCTGGCTGGAGGCCGCAGGAATCACGGCCGGGCCCATCTTCCGTAGCGTGAACCGTCACGGCCAGGTTCAGCCAGGCCGCCTCTCTGATAAAGCCGTCGCGCTGGTGGTGAAGCGGGCTGCCGAAGCCGCCGGCCTCGATGCCTCTCGTTACGCCGGCCATTCCCTGCGGGCCGGGCTCGCCACCTCTGCAGCGGCCGCAGGTGTGCAGGAGCGCGACATCATGCGGCAGACAGGGCACCGCAGCGTGAACATGGTGCGCCGCTACATCCGGGAGGGTGAGCTGTTCCGCAGTAACGCAGCGGCACAGGTGGGGTTGTAACCCCCTGCTAGGGAAAACTACGCCATAGGGCGGCCAAGGTGGTTACTGGGTTATTTGGCCACAACTTCCCAGGCAACTCGCTTGGGAGCTAACCGCGGTTCGCATGGAACGAGAAACGTGGCTCGCCAACCAGCAGGCAATGTCCCCGTGTTTTCACAGACGTTCACTTTCAAACCATACTCATCGTACAGAGTGACAATGATGTTTACTGTACGCTGTTCGGTACTGGTGTTAACCATGGTGCCGCGAAGAGCATACTGCTTGGGGAAACCCAATCCCATCGTTGCAACAAGACCAAAAGACCAATCGTTGAAAACCCCCAGCCCTTGCAGTCCATCTAGGTAAACTATTTCGGGGGTGCCAGTAAAGGCAGGCATGGGTAAATCGGCCTCAAAATGCGGGGGAGAACTTAAAACAGGTATACCCGTGTGTGGTTGAGCTGGCTCCTGGCCGGCGATGTTTTCGTTGCCTCTTGTAACAGGAGGCCCCTCAATCGGAAGTGATAGGCGGTCCATCCTATCTTTTACATCGGCCAACCCATCAACGCGGGACCTAAGCTGGTTAACCGCAGCCTTCAACTTGTCTAATTCGCCCTGTGTGGGTTTGAGCGCTTCTACCTGCAGTTGGAGAGTTGCGACCTCAGCCTGCATGGTATCGACTTGCCCCCCCAACGCCTCCACCTTGTTAGCCTCCATGGTCGCCTGAGCGCTTGGAAGCAGGCTCAACGCGTCTTCAGCTTGAACCTCCAACTTCTTCACGTCTGATACCAGCTTACGAACTGAATCAACTAGAGAATGGAGGGTTGCTGCCTCTGGCATGGCTTTGATTTGCCCCTGCAAGTCGACAATCTGCACCTGCGCCTGTTGCATCTCCATTTCAAGCTGTGCGATACGCTTTTCAGCCTCCTGCCCCGTACACCCGGCCAGCATCATACTTGATACCAAAAACCCCGCAATCACACAAATACGCATCACAGGCACCTCCATGTACTTGACTTTAACTGCGCTTTCATCGCGTAGGGGTGTTTACCTCTATCCCCGGAGGTGTCGCATTCTGCCCCGTTATTCAAGGCTTCTTTGCTGTAGCTGAACAGGTGGGGCTTTAACGATGCGGAAAGGGCAACAGGGCTCACCGCCGGTCCTCGGACGTTCGGCCAGAAAAAACGCGGGGCGGAGAAAACGGGCACCGTATGTTTTGGCCGCCAGCTCCTCCCACGCTTGTGCCGTTGTGAGCCAGGGGGAGAGGTACAAGTCGACTTGTAACCGGGCGATTTCGATCAGATGCGCTTCGGTCAATTCGCCTTGATTTGTATCGCGAATCCCCCCCTTCTACACCGCAAAGGGAATTTTGTGCGAGCGCGATCACCCCGGCGGTCGCGGCACCAAAGACACTGAAGATTTCACCCCCCCTACCGGGCCTGGTGTCTTCCGGGCTATTAGGACGTGTATAGGTCACTGTTGTCAACGACAACATCACGCCACGGGGACGGCCGTAGCGCCGATACCGCCGGGCAACACCCACTAGGCGCATACAGGAGCACTAGGAGCCATCTTCCCGCCAGGAAGGGCTTCCTGCCCGTCTGCGTAACCTGCGTGGCTTATACGGCCTCTTTTTATGGGCTCCAGGAATTCCTGATGCGGTCGCCGGCCTGTCCATGGGGTTGTTTCGCGTATCGCCTTTCTATGGCGTCCTGAATGTCCCGATCCGGTCGTGGAAGGTCAACCGGAATTCCTGGACATGGCCATGTTTCCGCTTGTCTGCGAGAACCTGGCCAGGTTTTCAGATTCCCTGCCGTGCGCGCAAAACACCCTCCCCCCTCGGTTACCCTTGCCGGCCGGCCGGTTTCACCTGGGGGGAGGGATATACCCGGTACGTCCCACCTGGCGCAGCAGTCTCCGCGCCCGCCTTCCATGGGGTTGTTTCGCGATTCATCTTGGGGATACTTTCCCACAGCCGACCTGGCCACCGGTCTCCGGCCGGCAAGCCTTGGATTTCACACTTCCCCCCTGGGTATCGGCCGGCTCCCCGCGCACGCGTGGGCGAGGGACTGGATCAAACCGAAATCATTTCGCTTTGAGCCGGCTCCCCGCGCACGCGTGGGCGAGGGCTGGTGCCAGATTCTTGGTAGTGACACAGAGCACAGCTCCCCGCGCACGCGTGGGCGAGAGGGAGTGAGTTGTGACGTCACAACTAGGGAGGCACAGCTCCCCGCGCACGCGTGGGCGAGACGATGTAATGACTGCCGTACACACCGCGGCGTTCGAGTTGGTCGATGAGGTCTTGTCGGATTTGGGCCTTACGGCTTCT
>JAKORR010000332.1 GCA_029777735.1 Armatimonadota bacterium
AGATAGGTTACGACCTCATAAGGCGCGGGGGATACGGTCAGCCCGACTCGCCCGGCGTCGTCGCCGAAGGCATAGCCCCGACACAGGCGTCTTACATGGCGAGGTTGCAGAGTCTGGCGCAGGCCCTGATGGAAGCCGACAGGCAGGCGGCTTTGCAGGAGTACGCGCAGGAAACGGCTCGGTATCAGCTCTCGGAGAGCTCCAGGCTGGCTCAACTCGAAGCCGCGCAGAGGGCGGCCGAACGCGAGGCCCAGATGCAGAGGTGGCTTGCCGAGCACGGTCTTGAGCGTGAGAGGTTTGACTGGGAGAAGGCGTTCAGGGAGAGGCAGCTTGCCCTTGAGTCGCAGCCGAAGCCCGTGGCGCCTAAGTCTGCCAGAGAGCAGTTCATGGACGCCGCCTATACCAAACTCATGAGCGGGCAGCCGCTTACCGACGCGGAGAGGGAGATCCTGGGCATATCTTTGGGTGGCAGCCCTGTTCAGACGGCAGTATCGCTTGCGCAGAAAGACCCGGGCTGGCAGTGGGCGGAATCTGACGAAGCTAAGGACGCAATCATCAACTACTACGTGAGGCTGCTCACGGGGCAGTTGCCGTCTACACCCGAACGAACCATCGAAGGCATATGGCGTGAACAGGGGTTGGTCAAATGAGCGCCCTTGACCTAAGACAAGTAGAAGGCGGAGTTAAAGACCCCATTCAAGGCCTCTATGAAGCCGTGAAGAGCGGTAGCGTATCGCTTGACAGACTCACGGACAAGGGCAGGGCGGCGCTCCTTGACTATTCCCTGAAGACAGGCGAGATAAGCACCGATTCTCTTAGCAAACAGGGCAGAAAGCTGCTAGAAGCGCACGGGTTCTTGCCGAAGAGCGGGTTTTTTAGGGACCTCTGGACGTCTCTCAAAGGCGGCACGGGTGAGTCTATTGCCGGTGCTGGTTCCGCTCTGCAGTATACCGCCGCAAAGATGCGCTCTAGCCTGGACAATCTTACCGAGGAACAGAAGAAGGTAATGCTTGCCCAGTCCTACCGTACAGATGTGCAGAAGGCCGAAAAGGAGATTGCCGAGCAAGCGGAAAGGCTTGCTTCTGTCGGACAGAAGTTAGAGGGGTATGGGACCGGTGTCGCCCAGCGCAACTACGCGGAGCCTGTCGAGTACAGGGGCTGGCGTTCGTGGCTTGACCCTCAGTGGCTTAGCCGCAACCTTGCAAGAAGCCTGCCGTCGTCCGCTACTCTTATGCTACCGACGATAGCGATTGGCGCAGCGACCGGCGGGGTAGGCGTACTTGGTTCCATCGGTCTTGGCGGCATGAACCGTGTCATGGAATCGGCCATGGAAGCGGGCCAGACGTACAGGGAGATGCTTAATGCCGGACGTTCTGAGGACGAAGCGATTAGGGCCGCAGATGAGGTTTTCAACCGCAACCTGAAACTTGCTGGTCTGGACGTGGCACAGGTGGCACTAGCCTTTGGCGGGAAGATACCTGGCGTGCAGGCTATAAAGAGCGCTGCTGAAGCCACACGTCTTGGTAAGGCTGCCATGACCGCAGGACAACTTGCTATGGAAGCGGGTTCGGAACGCTTCGAGGAGATGAAGCAGCACCAGATCCAGACCGAGGCGATGGGTGGACAGTACGACCCGTCGTCTCCGGAGGCTCGTGAAGCCGGGGCTATAGGCGCACTCATGGGTCTTGGTTTCGGTGCTACAGGCGTCATATCCGATGCCGTAAGAAGCCGTGCCATAGAGGTTCAGAGGGCAGCGGCAGCCAAACTCGCAGAGGAAAACAGAGCTCAACTGAACGCTGCCATCCTAGAGCGTATGTCGCAGGGTAAGTCG
>JAKORR010000333.1 GCA_029777735.1 Armatimonadota bacterium
ACAATACGTACCGCCCTGGCCGCCGAGGAAGTTCACTTACGTCTCGAAGCCGGTGCCGAGGTGGCGCTAAAACCCGAGGTGCTTGAGGCAGCGGACGCCGGTGAACTGCCGACAATGGTCAACAGCCGGTACGTCCTCGTAGAGCTTATCGATAGCGTGGATTGGACAACGGCCAGCCAGATAGTGTTCGGTCTCATCAAGCGCGGATACAAACCCATACTCGCTCATCCGGAAATCTCTCTCCAGATGGCCGGGGGAATTGAGCGTGTACTTCAGCTCAGGTCTAAGGGAGCGCTGATACAAATAACGGCAGCGAGCTTGGCGGGGTTTCTGGGGCAGGATGCACAGCGTTGGGCCAACGAACTACTGGCGGAGACCGCTGTGGACCTGATAGCCACTGATGCCCACCGTCCCCTCCGCACGCTGACCTCCTTGGAGCTAGGCCGTCAGGCTGTAAGTGACATCCTCGGGCCGAAGGCCTTTGAGCAGATGACTGTTACCACACCGACGGCGATCCTCGAAGGCGACAGAGACCGAGATGCTGTCTAGCTGGCGGGGCGCAATAGAACTTACTCAGGCGCCCAGTGACTCGAGTAGTAGTGCAGGTCCAGCCAGCGGCCCTGCCAAGCGACCTGACGGCGGAAGCACGCCTCGCGCCAAAGCCCCATGCTTCGGAGAAGGCAGTGCTTGTCCCACGCGTCGCTGTCCGCGTGGGCCTGGAGCTTGTGAGTCGGGGGCACGAAGACATGGCTGAGCATCTCGCCTGCCTGGTTGCGAAAGTTCGGGTGGACGAGAAGCTCCAGCAGCCACGGCTCGCCGGGCACTTCCTTTATGACCCAGACCGTGGCGTGGCCCACAACGGCTCCGTCAGGCTTGGTCATGACGAGCGACTGGCGAATCCGCCGCTCGTAGAGGGCTTGCATCAGGGTGAGAAAAGGCCCCTCGAAGCTTTTCTGCCCGTAGAGCCGTAATCGGGTGCTGCGGACAACCCAGTCTTCGGTGCTGGCGTAGAGGGCCTCGAGCAGCGGCCAGTCGCCCCAGCGAGTGTTACGCACCGAGATCGGGCCAGGCGAGAAATAGTCCTCGACGAAGTCTTCCTGGGGCAGCCAACGCATGTGCCCTGTCTCGCCGATGGGCCGGAAGCCAAACCCATAGTAGATCCAGAAGGGGGGTGTACGGTAGCCAGTACCCAGGAACATTGCCCGCCCGCCGCGCAGGCGGAAGTCGTAGCACAAAGCCGCCATCAGAGCGCTAGCGACGCCCTTG
>JAKORR010000334.1 GCA_029777735.1 Armatimonadota bacterium
GATCGTGCCCTTGCCGACCGCAGAGGGCCCCGTAACAACGATCAGCAGACCTTTAGACTTTGGCATCGGATTTACTCGTCCTCTTCGTCGTTGGTTACATTCGACTCCTTGGAGGTGAGCCGGTGTGCCACCGTCTCAGGCTGTACCGCCGAGAGCACCACGTGGTCGGAGTCCGTGATGACCACGGCGCGGGTCCGCCTGCCGTAAGTGGCGACGTCCCAGCCGCCGTGGAATTTCGTGGCGGCCTTTTTCTTCGTTTTTAGGCCGTTTGCACGGCGCTGGATGCTTCTGGAGCGGCGTGTCTGCTTAGGGCTTCCGACAGCAATGGGAGCTGGCGGTATCCCTTGATGCGCCGGAAGCCCTTCTCCGCTTCCAGGAGGCCCGCGGCAGTCCAGCGCAGCACCTGCTGGCCGTTCCGCCAGCGCTTGACGTTGCGGCTAGCCATCCGTACCTTCTCGAAGGCGGACTCGATGGGGTTCGTGGAACGGAGAGTCTTGCGCAGCGCCTCGGGCAGTTCCAGCCGCAGGACGGTCAGGGTCTCCTCGAGCCCCTCGCGCAGGCTGGCGGCGGCGCCCGGATACTTGTCGTCCAGGGTCTTGGCCAGGCTGGTGAGAGCAGTCCGGGCCTTCTCGTAGTCCGTCTCCCTCCAGGCTTGCTCCAGCTTGCGGCTGACCCACGCGCGAGCCTCGTCCGGCAGGTGGTCCAGCACGTTGCGCTTTTTGTGAACTTGGCATCGCTGCACGGTCGCCCTGGCACCCAGCACGTCCCGCACGGCAGCCCTGAGGGCCTTGGCCCCATCTATCACCACCAGGATGCCTCCGTCCACCCGCAGGCCGCGTTCCACCAGGTCTGTTAGCAGGGCGCGACAGACGGTTGCGTTCTCGGTAGCCCCTTCCCAGAGGCCGAGGATCTGCTTTTGCCCGTCGTCCGTGATCCCCAGTGCGACCACCACGGTGTGGTCTGCGACTTCGATCCCGTCCAGCATCAGCACCAGGTAGCGCTGATCACCAAGCGGCCTCGCCAGCAGCTCAGCCAGTGCCTTGCGTGTGGCCGCCACGAAGTGCCGGCTTACGCTGCTCTTGGACGTAGCCACGGCCGGCAGATCGTCGCCCACCGGCTCCAGGCCATGATGGTAGCGCCGAGTGGAGAGGCCATGAAGCATCCGTTCCAGGGCGGCCTGCGTCAGCAACTGCTCATCCTGGAAGGCTGAGTAGCTCGAGAGCCTGACCTCCTGTCCGTCCTTCGTCCGCGCCCGAGGCCGCTGGATGGGTACCTTCCGTCCGC